>NZ_WBRZ01000179.1:0-11843 GCF_008923895.1 Pseudomonas sp. GXM4 | reverse complement strand
GAGAACACCTCGGTCAGTCCCCTCTCCCTCTGGGAGAGGGCTAGGGTGAGGGGCTTTTGATCTTCACGCGGTAAGCGGAAATCCGCTCACTCAGCCCAATCAGTCGGCACAAATCCGCTCACTCCTCCCCGCCACCCCCTCTAAACCGGCCCCTCACCCCTTGGCACACCTCCTGCTATAGCCCTGGCAGGCTGCGTTCCGACGCGCTCCACAAAAACAATTAAACGAAGGATCCTTCAATGGATAACTCCAACGCCCTGCCCCTTGGGTCGGCTGCCGTGCCGGCCAAACCGAGAACCACCGCCAGCCGGATCAAATCGATCTTCAGCGGCTCTGTCGGCAACATGGTCGAGTGGTACGACTGGTATGTGTATGCCGCCTTCTCCCTGTACTTCGCCAAGACCTTTTTCCCCGCCGGTTCCACCACCGCGCAACTGATGAACACCGCTGCGATCTTCGCCGTGGGCTTCCTGATGCGTCCGATTGGTGGCTGGCTGATGGGCATGTACGCCGACAAGGTCGGGCGCAAGAAAGCGCTGATGGCCTCGGTGTACCTGATGTGCTTCGGCTCGCTGCTGATCGCCCTGAGCCCGAACTATGAAACCATCGGCATCGGCGCGCCGATCCTCTTGGTATTCGCCCGCCTGCTGCAAGGCCTGTCGGTCGGTGGCGAGTACGGCACCTCGGCGACTTACCTGTCCGAGATGGCGACCAAGGAACGTCGCGGCTTCTTCTCCAGCTTCCAGTACGTGACCCTGATCTCCGGCCAGCTCATCGCCCTCGGCGTCTTGATCGTGCTGCAAAACATGCTGACCACCGAACAGCTCTACGCGTGGGGCTGGCGTATCCCGTTCGCCATCGGCGCGCTCTGCGCAGTGGTAGCGCTGTACCTGCGTCGCGGCATGGAAGAGACCGAATCGTTCACCAAGAAAGAGAAGTCCAAGGAAAGCGCGATGCGCACCTTGATGCGCCACCCGAAAGAGCTGTTGACCGTGGTCGGCCTGACCATGGGCGGCACCCTGGCGTTCTACACCTACACCACCTACATGCAGAAGTATCTGGTGAACACGGTCGGCATGAGCATCTCCGACTCGACCACCATTTCCGCCGCCACGCTGTTCCTGTTCATGTGCCTGCAACCGATCATCGGTGGCCTGTCGGACAAGATCGGTCGTCGCCCGATCCTGATCGCCTTCGGTGTGCTCGGTACGATCTTCACCGTGCCGATCCTGATGACCCTGCACACCATCCAGACCTGGTGGGGCGCGTTCTTCCTGATCATGGCAGCGCTGATCATCGTCAGCGGCTACACCTCGATCAATGCGGTGGTCAAAGCCGAATTGTTCCCGACCGAAATCCGCGCCCTGGGCGTTGGCCTGCCGTACGCACTGACCGTGTCGATCTTCGGCGGCACTGCCGAATACATCGCGCTGTGGTTCAAGAGCATCGGCATGGAAACCGGTTACTACTGGTACGTCACGGCGTGCATTGCCGTGTCGCTGCTGGTGTACATCACCATGAAAGATACCCAGAAGCATTCGCGGATCGTCACTGACTGATCGCACCGCATCGCTGGCAGGCCACAAAATCTGTGTCCTGCCACGAACCCTACGGGGTCTCGCGTCTGGCTGGAAATATGCGCTGGGTCCTTGCACTATGGCTGCATCCGAATGCAGCTCAGGAATCCGCTCCCCATGCCCGATGACATCCACTTCTACGAACCCGCCAACGGCCACGGCCTGCCTCACGATCCGTTCAACGCCATCGTCGGCCCGCGCCCCATCGGCTGGATTTCCTCGCAGGATGCCGAAGGCCGGCTCAATCTCGCGCCATACAGTTTCTTCAACGCCTTCAACTACGTGCCGCCGATCATTGGTTTTTCCAGTGTCGGGCGCAAAGACAGTCTGAACAACATCGAGCAGACCGGTGAGTTCGTCTGGAACCTCGCCACGCGCCCGTTGGCCGAGCAGATGAACCAGAGCTGCGCGATGGTCGCGCCTGAGGTCAACGAGTTTGAACTGGCAGGGCTGACGACCGTGGCGTCAAAGGTGATTTCGGTGCCACGGGTCGCCGAAAGCCCGGTGTCCTTCGAGTGCAAGGTTACGCAGATCATCCAGCTGCAACGCGCCGATGGCGAAACCGTGCCGAGCTGGCTGATCCTCGGCGAGGTGGTTGCGGTGCACATCGCCAAATGGCTGCTGAAGGACGGCATCTACGACACCGCCGCCGCACAACCGATTTTGCGCGGCGGCGGGCCGGCGGATTATTTCCAGCTGGGGCCTGAGGCGCTGTTCAAAATGTGGCGCCCGGGCGCACAGAAGTAATTACCAGATCAGCTCGGCGTCGTCAGTGACGCCCTTGAGCTTGTCCAGCTCGTTGATGGCTGCGTCATCGGCAGCAATGGCGCCGGGGAACACTTGCTCATTGAGCAACTTGTGAAAGCGTGGGGCGCCGCCATCGACCAGGGCCTTGACCGCGATGGCCGCGTAATAACCCTTGTTGCCGCCCAACTCGACGGGGACGACTGCGGAGACTGCTTCGAAGCGTTCAAACTCTTTACGTGCCATGTCGCGGATCCTGGCTCAATCAAATAAGCCGGACATTAAACCCTCAACCGGCGAGTTTGTGTATCGGCGCAGCGCATTGACCGAGGGCCTGCGCGGCGGATACGTCCCTGAAGGTGTGGAAGTCGAGGCTGTTGACCACCAGGTCCTGCACCAGCTCGGCGAAGACTTCCATCGACGGACTGTTGAAATACGTCGTCATCATCTGTTGGCTGCTCCAGTAGCCGCTGACCAGCCACAGGTCGGCGTCGCACTGCGATTGTTGCAGGGAAAAACTCAGGCAGCCGGGCGCCGCGCGCGAGACCTCGATCAACGCGCTCAGGCGCACACCGAGTTCCGCCGAACGCCCGGCCTGGGCACGAACGAAGGCCATATGACTGACAGGCATTTGCTTGGACATGATCAACCCTCCATGAAATCGCGTGGCAGCCGGGGGACGGGCTGCGACTGAAGCAAAGATTAAGGGCCGGGCCGGCTGCGCCGTTAGTCGATTCCTGCCTTCGCGTTGCACAATCCTGCGAGACTGCGCAGACGACCTGTAACAACCTGTAAACACGCGCAACACGTCTGTCATACGGGTTTTGTGTAGGAGCTGCCGAAGGCTGCGATCTTTGGCTTTTGCCTTGAAGATCAACGATCGCAGCCTTCGGCAGCTCCTACGCAATCGTCTGGCGGGAGACCTGCGTGCACCTGCGGGCAGAATCAGGCAAGCATTTGGCAGAATGTGTCTACCGCTGCTGCTTGCACAAACATATGCTCTGCTGCATTCCCCCTCACTTGCCGAGGATGCCGTGCATGACGTCATTCGATCGTTTTCAAGCCGAACCCAGCGCCGACATGGAAAAGCAGCGCGCGGAGCTGGCGGCGATCATCCGCCGCAACACCAGCGACGATGGCAGCTACCAGACCGCGATCGGTTCGCTGGTGATGTCGCGCCACACCCAGTCCCATGACTTTGCCCCGGTGCTCGCGCAGCCGGCGCTGTGCATCATGGCGCAGGGGCGCAAAGAGGTCCGCCTGGCCGATGAGTTCTTCAACTACGACCCGCTGAATTATCTGGTGGTATCGGTTTCGATGCCGCTCAGCGGGCGCGTGGTCAATGTCTCGCCGGAAGAACCGATCCTCGCCGTGCGCCTCGACATTGACCCGACCGAAATCACCGCGTTGATCGCCGACGCCGGCCCGATGGGCGTGCCGACCCGGCCGACCGGACGTGGTCTGTACGTGGAAAAAATCGACAGCGCCATGCTCGACGCGGTGCTGCGTCTGGCCCGGCTGCTCGACGCGCCGAAAGACATCGCCATGCTCGCGCCGCTGATTCGCCGGGAGATTCTCTATCGCCTGCTGCGCAGCCCACAGGGCCATCGTCTGTATGAGATTGCGATTGCCAACAGTCAGAGCCATCGCATCAGCCAGGCCATCACATGGCTCAACGGCAATTTCGAGCAACCGCTGCGCATCGATGATCTGGCGCGGGAAGTAAACCTCAGCGTGTCGACTCTGCATCATCGTTTCAAGGCGATGACTGCGATGAGTCCGTTGCAGTACCAGAAGCAGCTGCGCCTGCAAGAGGCGCGGCGGCTGATGTTGACTGAAGGGCTGGAAGCGTCGGCGGCGGGGTATCGGGTGGGCTATGAAAGTCCGTCGCAGTTCAGCCGCGAGTACAGCCGACTGTTTGGTGCGCCGCCGTTGCGGGATCTGGCGCGGTTGCGGCTGTCGGTGTGACTCCATAGAAGCCCCTCACCCTAGCCCTCTCCCAGAGGGAGAGGGAACCGATTGGGGGATATTGGAGAGGTTCAGCGACTTGCGATATCGGTGCTGAATCCGGAATCAGCCAAGCCAGGCCAACCCGCCCTTGGATTGATGACATTCAAATCCATAATCGACTCGGTTTTTCAGGTCGACGAAGAAAGCAAGACACCTCGGTCAGCTCCCTCTCCCCCTGGGAGAGGGCTGGGGTGAGGGCAGGCTTCTACACCGCTCGCACGACGTGCTTGATCTCCAAAAACGCCGCCAACCCCCAAGGCCCCAGTTCGCGGCCGACACTGCTCTGCTTGTACCCACCCCATGCCGTCTGCGGGAAGATCACCTGTGGCGCATTGATCCACACCAGCCCCGCCTGCAAGGCGTTGGCCACGCGATCCGCCGTTGCAGCGTCGCGTGTCACCACACTCGCGACCAGGCCGAACTGCGTGTCGTTGGCCAGCGCAATCGCCTCGCTCTCACTGGCGAAACTGCGCACACACACCACCGGGCCGAAAATCTCTTCACGCCATAACGCGCTGTCCAGCGGCACGTCGGTGAACACCGTCGGTTGCAGAAAATAACCGCGCGGCAAATGCGCCGGACGATTGCCGCCGCACACCAACCTCGCCCCGGCGCTCAAACCGCGATCAATATGCCCAAGCACCCGCTGGTACTGCGCCTGATTGACCAGCGCGCCCATCTCCACATCCGCATCAAACGGATCGGCGACTCGAATCGCCTCCGCACGTTTTTGCAGGCGCTGAAGAAATTCATCCATCAATGTCTCGGCGACAAGCACGCGACTGGTGGCCGAGCACATCTGCCCGGCGTTGAAAAACGCCCCACCACAGGCCAGTTCCACCGCCAGCTCCAAATCGGCATCCGCCAACACCAGCAACGACGATTTGCCACCCAGCTCCAGACTCACACCCTTCACGGTTTCAGCAGCGCGTTGCATCACCTGCACGCCAACCGCATTGCTGCCAGTGAAGGAAATTCTGGCGATGCGTGGATCGGCCGACAAAGGCGCGCCCACCGTCAGACCAGTGCCGCAGACCAGATTGAACACGCCGTCGGGCAACCCGGATTCAGCGATGATCGCGGCCAGTTCCAGCTCCGGCAGCGGCGTCACTTCAGAAGGTTTCAGCACCACGCAGCAACCGGCGGCGAGCGCTGGCGCCAGTTTCCACGCGGTGGTGACCATGGGGAAATTCCACGGCACGATCAGCCCGACCACGCCGCAGGGTTCACGCCGCAAGCGTGCGCTGAAATCCTCGCTGGGCAGCGGCACGGTGCTGTCCTGCCCGGCGTCGAAGCCTTCGGCGAGTCCGGCGTAATAGTCGAAAGTGGCGATCACGTCATCGACATCGATGGCCGCTTCGAACTGCGGTTTACCGTTGTTGCTCGACTGCAGGTTCATCAAGTGATCGCGACCGTTGCGCACGCCGTTGGCAATGTTGCGCAGGATCGCAGCGCGTTCGGCGCCGGTGGTTGTCGACCAGTGTTCGAACGCCTCGGTCGCCGCGCTGATCGCCTGGTCGACGGCGTGTTCGTCACCGCCATTGACGGTGGTCAGCAGCGCTTCGGTAGCGGGATTGATCACCCGCAGATGTTCGCCCCCCGCCGACCATTGACCGTTGATGTAGAGTCCGTCGAGTGTGGTTGGAAAACTGATCATTGGGCCACCACCTGCATCCACTGGTTCTGGTCGATTTCAATCAGCGTCGGGCCTTGCCGGTCCGTCGCCTCGCGCAGCGCTGCGCGCAATTCGTCGATGCTGCTGATGGCTTGCGCAGCGCAACCGAGGCCCTTGGCCACGGCGACGAAATCCGGGGTGTAGATGTCCACGCCGACCGGTTCGATGGCGCGGTTGACCATGTACTTTTTGATCTCCTCGTAACCCTGGTTATTCCACAGCAGCACGATCACCGGCACCCGTGCTTCAACGGCGCTGGCCAGTTCCGGCAGGGTGAACTGCAAGCCGCCGTCGCCGATCAGGCACACCACCGGCGGTCGCGCGCCGTTATCGAGTTGGCCGCCGAGCCACGCACCAATCGCCGCCGGCAACGCATAGCCGAGGGTGCCGTAACCGGTGGATGCGTTGAACCAGCGACGCGGACGCCCGGGGTTGAACGTGAGGTTGCCGGTGTACACCGGTTGCGTGGAATCGCCGACGAACACCGCTTCGGGCAATTCGTGCAGCACGGTTTCGAGCAAACGCGTCTGCGCCAGCGTCGGCGCATCCCAGCTCGCGGCCAATTCATCACGCAGACGCGCGGCGCGAACCTGGCCCCAATCATTGCGGCGCTCGGCCAGCGGTTGGTGCGACAAGGCGCTGAGCAATGCTTGCGCGGCGTTGCGCGAATCAGCGACCAGTGCGACGTGCGGCGGGTAGTTGCGCACGGTCTGATCGGCATCGATGTCGATGCGCAACAGCTTGCCGGGAATCTCGAAGCCGCCGGCGAAAGTGACGTCGTAATCGGTCTCGGCCAGCTCGGTGCCGATCGCCAGCACCACGTCGGCTTCAGCGACCAGTGCGCGGGTGGCGACGAGGCTTTGCGTCGAACCGATCAACAATGGATGGCTGGTCGGCAGCATGCCTTTGGCGTTGATGGTCAGCGCCACTGGAGCGTCGAGCAACTCGGCGAGTCGGGTCAGCTGCGGCGCTGCGTCGATAGCACCGCCGCCGGCGAGAATCAGTGGACGTTGCGCCGTGGCGAGCAGTTCGCTCATGCGGGCCACGGCAGCCGGTGCGGCACCGGCGCGATCGATATTCACCGGCAGGCTGGCGAGCAACTCATCGGCCTCTTCCACCAGCACGTCCAACGGTATTTCGATGTGCACCGGACGCGGTCGCCCGGCCTGGAACAGCGCGAAAGCGCGAGCAAGCACCACCGGCAGTTCGGCAGCGGACATCAGCGTGTGCGAGAACGCTGCGACGCCGCCGACCAGTGCGCTCTGGTTCGGCAGTTCATGCAACTTGCCGCGCCCACCGCCCAACTGACTGCGCGACTGCACGCTGGAGATCACCAGCATTGGAATCGAATCGGCGTAAGCCTGGCCCATGGCCGTGGTGATATTGGTCATGCCCGGGCCGGTGATGATGAAGCACACACCGGGTTTGCCGCTGGTGCGCGCGTAGCCGTCAGCCATGAACCCGGCGCCCTGTTCGTGACGTGGCGTGACGTGGTTGATGCTTGAACGCGCGAGGCCTCGGTACAGCTCGACGGTGTGCACACCGGGAATGCCGAACACCTGCTCGACCCCGTAATTCTCCAACAGCTTGACCAGTACTTCGCCGCACGTTGCCATGTTGATTGCCCTTTCATTCACTGAACACTCCCTGTGGGAGCGAGCCTGCTCGCGAATAAGCGGTCCAGCCAACATCCGTGTCGAACCTTGAACCGTCTTCGCGAGCAGGCTCGCTCCCACAGGGTCCGTGGAGTGCCCATTGGAACGGTGCGCAACTGGCAGCAACAATCGATTAAAAGTCATACTAGCCATGTCCCCACGTCATACCTCGGATCGCCATGAAACGCCTGCCACCCCTGCCCGCTCTGCATACGTTCTGGATCACCGCGCAATGCTGCAACTTCACTCGCGCCGCCGAGCAGTTGCACATCACCCAGGGCGCGGTGAGCCGGCAGATCGCCGGGCTCGAAGAACAGCTCGGTTATCCGTTGTTCATTCGTCTGGCCCGAGGTCTGGCGCTGACGGCGGAAGGCCGCGAATGGCTGCCACAAGTGGAGAAGGTTTTCGGGCTGATCAGTGAAGCGACCGAGCAGATCGGTCAGACGCGGCAAACCTTGCAACTCAAGGCCCCAAGCTGCGTGATGCGCTGGCTGCTGCCGCGTCTGCTGCAATGGCAGAAGGAACGCCCGGACTTGCCGGTCAAATTGACGGCGTCGCTGCAACACGGGGTGGACTTTCAGCGCGAGCAATTCGACGCCGCGGTGATCTACGGCCCGCCGCCGGACCATTCGCCAGGCGCGCTGCATCTGTTCGACGAGCAACTGACACCGGTCTGCTCGCCGCAATTGCTCAAGGGTTCGCCGGCGCTGAACTCACCGCAGGATTTGCAAGAGCATCTGTTATTGCACCCGACCCACGACATTCAGGACTGGTCGGTATGGCTTGATGCAGCGGGATTGCGCCTGGACAACCTTGGCAGCGGGCAGCATTTCGAAACGCTGGATCAGGCGATGTCGATGGCCTCGCACGGGACCGGGGTGGCGATCGGAGACTGGTCGCTGATTGGCGATGATCTGGACGCAGGACGGCTGGTGATGCCGTTTGCGTTGAAGGTGAAGACGGGGTTGGCATATTACGTGGTGGTGCCTGCCGCAGCCGAACCCTCGCCGCAACTTGAGGAGCTGATGCTCTGGCTGGTTGAGCAGGCTCATTTGCGCTGAAGCCTCTCCCCTCACCCTAGCCCTCTCCCCAGGGAGAGGGAACTGATTGGGGATACTCAAGAGATTCATCGACCTGACACAGCCACGCCGAATCCACAATCGACACGGTCGTTCAGGTCAATGCGTGACCCAAGACAACTCGGTCGGCTCCCTCTCCCCCGGGAGAGGGCTGGGGTGAGGGGAAAAGGCTTGACTCAATACCCGACCGTATAACGCTGCCGCAGATGCTTCGGCGTCTCCACTTCGTCAATCAGCGCAATCGCATAATCGGCAAAGGTGATCCAGCTGCGCCCTTCGGCACTGACCAACAGATGATCCTTGCCGACGCGATACTGGCCGCTGCGTTCACCCTCGACAAACTCCGCCGACGGCGACAAAAAGGTCCAGTCCAGTTCCTGCTCCTGACGCAACGCATCAAGAAACGCCGCCCCCGCGCCCGCCTCGGCTTTGTATTCAGCCGGGAAACCGGCACTGTCGATCACCCGCGTGTCATCCGGCATCAACAGCGAACCGGCGCCGCCGACTACCAGCAAGCGCTTCACGCCCGCCTGCTTCACCGGTCCGACAATCGCCGAGGCCGGGACGGTGGCGAAGTGCGCTGCGCTGATCACCACATCGTGACCGGTCAGCGCCGCTTGCAACGCCGCCGAATCCAGCACGTCGAGGCTCTTGCTGACGACACCGGCGCGATCACCGACCTTTGAGGTATCGCGGGCAATGGCGGTGATGCTGTGGCCGCGACGCAGGGCTTCTTCCAGCAGTTGGCTACCGGCACGGCCGGTGGCACCAATGATTGCGATCTTGCTCATGACATTCTCCAGTTGGCTTGAAAATGCTGCGTGTTCAGGTTCGGCTTACCACTGCATCTCGCCCTTGGCGACTTTCGCGCTGAGCTCCAGCGAGCTTTCCTCGCCCAGCTGCGGGTAGCGTTTTTTCATCGCTGCGATCAGTGCAGCAGAGTCTTTGGCCTTGGCGGTTTCGGCATCGAAGGCCTTGATGTAATCGGCAGTGAATTTCACGCTGGCCAGCGAGCGGCTGCTGTCACCCAGAAAATGGCCGGGCACCACGGTTTGCGGTTTCAGGCTTTCGATGGTGTGCAGGGTGTACAGCCAGTCGGCGTGGGATTGCGCGGTCTGGGTGTCGGCCATCCACACATGAATGTTCTCGGCGACCACCACGCCCCCGACCACTGCTTTGAGCGACGGGATCCATACGAAGCTGCGATCCGGTTGCTTGCCGTCGAGGCCGATCACCTGCAATTGCTTGCCTTCGAGGGTCAGGCTGTCGCCCTTGAGCACGTCCGGGACGATGGTTTTCGCCGGCACATCGGCGCCCATTTTCGGCCCCCAGTAGGCCAGTTTGCCGTCGACGGTGTGCTTGATGTGATCGACGGTCGGCTGCGAAGCCAGCACTTTTGCCTGCGGAAATGCTTTGGTCAGGGTGTCGAGGCCGAAGTAGTAATCCGGGTCACCGTGGCTGATGTAGATGGTGGTCAACTGTTTGCCACTGGCGCGGATCTTCTCCACCACCTGTTCGGCCTGGGATTTGCCGAATTGCGCATCGACCAGAATCGCTTCTTTCTCACCGCTGACCAGCACCGAGCTGACCGGGAAAATCGCCTGGGTGCCCGGGTTGTAGACATCGAGGCTCAGCTCGGCAGCGGATGCATGGGCGGCAAAGCCGAAAAATGCTGCGGCGAGCAGAACGCGTTTGAAGGGTGTGAAGCCGATCATTTGTTGCTCCGGATTACGAATGCCAGTCTGGCGATGCAACAGAGCTTAGTTGCCAGACTCAGTACAAAAAATGCGATGCTTGGACATAGTTTGTTTCTGAAAGCGGGCAAATCATGGATCGGCTTCAAGCAATGCGGGTATTCGTCACGGTAGTGGACCTGGGCAGCCAGTCGGCGGCGGCCGACCACCTCGACCTGTCGCGGCCGGTGGTATCGCGCTATCTGGCGGAGCTGGAAGACTGGGTCGGTGCGCGGCTGATGCACCGCACCACGCGCAAATTGAGCCTGACCGCCGCCGGCAGTGAAATCCTCCCGCGCTGCCGGCAGATGATCGACCTGTCGCACGACATGCAGGCCGCCGTCAGCGAACCCCATGACGCGCCGCGCGGATTGCTGCGGATCAGCGTCAGCACCTCGTTTGGCCAGGCGCAACTGGCCGATGCGATGGCGGCATACGTCAGGCTTTACCCCGGCGTGAGCATCGATCTGCAGATGCTCGACCGCACGGTGAATCTGGTCGATGAACGCATCGATCTGGCGATTCGCACCAGCAATGATCTTGATCCGAATCTGATCGCCCGGCGCCTGACCGTGTGCCGCTCGGTGGTCTGCGCAGCGCCGGCTTACCTGCTTGAGCATCCGGCGCCGCAAACGGTTGAGGATTTGAGCCGACATAACTGCCTGACCCATTCCTATTTCGGCAAGAGCCTGTGGCATTTCGAGGAGGATGGCGAACCGGTTTCGGTACCGGTGCAGGGCAATATCAGCGCCAACGAGGCCAGCACCCTTCTGCGCGCAACCCTGGCCGGCGCGGGCGTGGCGATGCTGCCGACCTACCAGGCTGGCGTGCATATTCACAGCGGCGAACTGCTGCGTTTGCTGCCACACGCAGAGCCGCGCCAGATGAATATCTACGCGGTGTACGCCTCACGCAAACACATGCCGGCGGCACTGCGCAGCATGCTCGACTTTCTGGTTGAGCGCTTTCCCGAGGCCCCGGCCTGGGATGCCGGCCTGTAAACCCGCTCCGACATGGGCATCAATCACCTGAATGGCCGGCTAAATCCTCAAGCGCACTCGCTGGCAAGTGCGCGCCGCTGACCTATGCTCAAAGTAATACCGCAAGGTAGACGTTCAGAGGTCGAACACCATGAACATCAAAACAAAAAGATACGCCGCCATCTTCATCACCTGCGCCGCCACGCTGGCGCTGTACGGCACCGCTGCCTGGCGGGTCGAGCAGTTGCGCCAGCTGCCGCGCGAGTATGCGAGCTGCAACTATGAGCGGTGTATTCCGCACAATGCCACGCTGAACGCATTGCGCTGATAGACCTGAGCTGGAATGCAACCCTGTGGGAGCGAGCTTGCTCGCGAAAGCGGTGGGTCAGT
>NZ_WBRZ01000178.1:0-11932 GCF_008923895.1 Pseudomonas sp. GXM4 | reverse complement strand
GCCCGTGACGCTCCGCGTCACTGGACGCGGAGCGTCCCGAGAGGCATTCCCACGCAGAGCGTGGGAACGATCACAACAAATGTCCCTTTGAGATAACACCCTTGAGCATTCAACCCGGCACTTATTCCCCCGACCTTGCCGTGCCCGCTGACAAGCGTGTCTTCGGCGGTCGCGATCTGTTTTCCCTGTGGTTCTCCCTCGGCATCGGCCTGATGGTTTTGCAGACCGGCGCATTGCTCGCGCCGGGTCTGGGTCTGTCCGGTTCTTTGCTGGCGATCTTCCTTGGCACGCTGGTGGGCGTGCTGTTGCTCGCTGCAGTCGGCGTGATCGGCAGCGACACCGGCCTGTCATCGATGGCGGCGCTGAAGCTCAGCCTTGGCAGCAAAGGCGCGAGCCTGCCGGCGCTGCTCAATCTGCTGCAACTGATCGGCTGGGGCTCGTTCGAAATCATCGTCATGCGCGACGCCGCCAGCCTGCTCGGCACCCGCGCCTTCAGCGACGGCTCGCTGTGGGCCAATCCGATTCTGTGGACACTGGTTTTCGGCGCATTGGCAACGTTGCTCGCGGTGAGCGGGCCGTTGACGTTCGTGCGGCAGATTCTGCGCAAGTGGGGCATCTGGCTGCTGCTCGCCGCGTGCCTGTGGCTGACCTGGAACCTGTTCGCCAAAGCCGACCTCGCGGCGCTGTGGGCGCGCGCCGGTGACGGTTCGATGCCGTTTGCCGTGGGTTTCGACATTGCCATCGCCATGCCGCTGTCATGGCTGCCGCTGATTGCCGACTACTCGCGTTTCGGCAAACGCGCGAAGAATGTTTTCGGTGGCACGGCTGTGGGTTTTTTCATCGGTAACTTCTGGCTGATGAGCCTTGGCGTGGCCTACACCCTGGCGTTCGCGCCGAGCGGTGAAGTCAATGCGTTGCTACTGGCCTTGGCAGGCGCCGGTCTGGGCATTCCGCTGTTGCTGATTCTGCTCGACGAGTCGGAAAACGCTTTTGCCGATATTCATTCGGCAGCGGTCTCGAGCGGGATTCTGTTGCGTCTGAAAGTCGAGCACCTGGCCTTGGCCATCGGCGTGATCTGCACGCTGATCGCACTGCTGGCGCCGTTGGCGCAGTACCAGAATTTCCTGCTGTTGATCGGCTCGGTGTTTGCGCCGCTGTTCGGCGTGGTGCTGGTGGATCACTTCATCCTGCGCAAGCGCAGTGCTCAGGTCGCCTCAGCCGCATTGCGCTGGCCGGCGTTGCTGGCGTGGCTGGGTGGCGTCAGCACCTACCACTTGCTGGCGAATCTGTATCCGGATGTCGGCGCAACCCTGCCGGCGCTGGTGCTGGCAGGGCTGTTGCAGTTAGTGCTGGGCCGGGCCTTCAGTTACGGCCGGGAAACAGCTCAGGCTTGAGAATGCCGTTCAGGCGCGGGTAAGGAATCTTCAGTTCGACGTGGCCCAGCGCATAGGGCGCGATGGTGGTCACGTCGTACTTGAGAATCACGCCACCGTAGGTCAGCGCCACGTGCGGGGTTTTCACGAACGGCCAGTTCGCGACGAATTCCGCCTCCTGATCGAGCTTGGTGCTGATCAGCCAACTGTTGTGCGCCACTTGCGCGGCTTTCCAGAATGCCTCTTCCTGACCCGGCAGCAACATGTCGGACAGGTTCAGCACCTTGTGCTGCTGGCGCGAATAGTTGATGAAACCGCGACCCGGCGTGCCGTGGGCGCCGCCGGTGTCGAGGTAGCTCGACAGCTCGATGATCACCAGTCCGTCATGCTGCTCGCGTACTTTCGCTTGCAGATAGCTGCTGTTGCGCGGGCCGGCGCTGGCCAGGAACTGCTCGCGGTAGGCGGCCAGGGTTGGCGCTACGGGTGCGTTCTTCTCGGTGCGGGTCATTTGCAGCAGACGTTTTTCGATGATGCCGTCCAGTGCCGGCTCGTCCGGGAAGCGCAGAGTGTCGATGTTCACCAGCGGGCAATCGGGATTGGAACAGCCGGGTTTGAGTTGTTCCGAGGCGTCGCGGGTGGTTTCCAGCGGCGTGCGATAGTTGGGCTGGAACAGGCTGGCACAGGCGCCCAGAGTCAGGGCAATAGCGGCCACAGAGGCAATTTTGAAAAGCGACATGGGCGTCCTTTCGAAAGCAGGGGAAGGCAAAAAGATACCGCTTCGACTCTCAACGGAGCAGTCAGTTCGCCACTAAGCTGATTAGAGTGTGTTTCAGCTTCACCGTCCATCCCGCTGACGGTAAAGGGGCTGCATCAAACGGTGCGGGCGCGTTAGGATGGCGCGAAGTCGAGGTTGCCGGTTGTACGCGGAAACCCCGTAAAGGATATGCAGTAAAGAGGATGATCATGACTGACTTTGCCAACGCCATTCCGACCGCCGTGGATATCGTGCGGCGCGAAAAATGCTACGAGGGCTTCTACAAGCTCGACCGTGTGCACTTGCGCCATGAGCTGTTCGCCGGGGGCATGAGCCGCGAGATCAACCGGGAAATCTTCGTGCGCCACGATGCCGTGTGCGTCCTGCCTTACGATCCGCAACGCGATGAAGTGGTGCTGATCGAGCAGTTTCGTGTCGGCGCCATGGGCAAGGCCGACAACCCGTGGCTGGTCGAACTGGTCGCCGGTCTGATCGACAAGGATGAGCAACCGGAAGAAGTTGCTCACCGCGAGGCGCAGGAGGAAGCTGGGCTGGACATCAAGGCGTTGTGGCCGATGACCAAGTACTTTCCATCGCCAGGTGGCAGCAACGAATTCGTGCATTTGTATCTGGGGCGTTGCAGCACCGACGGTGTCGGCGGTCTGCACGGGCTGGAAGAAGAGGCCGAAGACATTCGCGTAACGGTCTGGGCCTTTGAAGATGCCTTGCAAGCCGTGCGTGACGGACGTATTGCCAACGCGGCGAGCATCATCGCCTTGCAGTGGCTGGCGCTCAACCGCGCCGAAGTGAGGGGGCTATGGTCGTAAACAAGCTGCGCGATCGTTATCGGGTTGATCTCGTGGGGCTGCAAGCCGCCTGCGAGGCCAACTACGCGCGCCTGATGCGACTGCTGCCGGACATGCGCAACGAACCCGAGGCGCGGCGTATCGCCGTGACTCAGGGCGAACAGATGCTCGGCGTGCTCGCCCTCGAAGTGCTGCAGACCTGCCCGTACACCACGACCTTGCAGGTACGCCAGGAGCACAGCCTGCCGTGGTTGCCGGTGCCGCAACTGGAAGTGCAGGTCTACCACGACGCGCGCATGGCCGAAGTGATCAGCGCCGAGCATGCACGACGCTTTCGCGGCATCTATCCTTATCCGAACGCCGCCATGCACCAGCCCGATGAAAAGGCCCAGCTCAATGTGTTTCTGGGCGAATGGCTGAGTCACTGTCTGGCGTTGGGGCACGAGTACGAAGTCGTTCGCTAGTTGTGAACTGCGTCCGCTTCGGCGGTTTCCCCTTTGTGTCATCCCCCAGCATAATTGCCGCACCCATCCATTGCGTGCTTAGCCCCGGGAGAGCGCCTTGCCCAGCGTATCGACATTGACCAGCGCCGACCCGGCGCTGCTGGTGCAGTTGTCCGACAGCCACTTGTTCGCCGAGGCGGACGGCACGCTGCTGGGCATGAAGACCCGCGAGAGCCTGCAAAGGGTCATCGACCTGGTGTTGGCGCAACAGGCGCAGATCGATCTGCTGCTGGCCACCGGCGATATTTCCCAGGACGGCACGCTGCAGTCGTATCAGGCATTCCGCCAACTGAGCGCGCAGATCAATGCCCCGGCGCGCTGGATTCCCGGCAATCACGACGAGCCGATGGTCATGGCCGAGGCGGCGGTGCAGAGCACCTTGCTCGAATCGGTGGTCGATATTGGCAATTGGCGGGTGACGATGCTGGATTCGGCGGTGCCGGGTTCGGTGCCGGGCTATCTGCAGGATGATCAATTGCAACTGCTCGCCCGCGCGCTGAGCGAGGCGCCGGAGCGTCATCATCTGGTGTGCCTGCATCATCATCCGGTGTCGATCGGCTGCGCGTGGATGGAGCCGATCGGCCTGCGCAACCCGGAAGCGTTCTTTGAAGTGCTGGATCGCTTCCCGCAGGTTCGCGCGGTGTTATGGGGGCATGTGCATCAGGAAATCGATCGCGAGCGCAATGGCGTGCGCTTGATGGCTTCGCCTTCGACGTGCATCCAGTTCGAGCCCGGGAGTGCGGATTTCAAAGTGGGCGAGCAGGCGCCGGGGTATCGCTGGCTGCGGTTGTTGCCGGACGGGAAATTGGAAACGGGCGTCGAAAGAGTCACCGACTTCGAGTTCACAGTCGATTACGGCTCCAACGGTTACTGAACTGACAATCAAAGACCCTCACCCCAGCCCTCTCCCAGAGGGAGAGGGGGCCGACCGCGGTGTCTTTGGCTGTGCATCGACCTGAAACAGCGATATCGATTATGGATTCGCAGCAAAACGTTCAGGTCGGTGTAGCTCTCGAATATCCCCCAGTCGGTTCCCTCTCCCTCCGGGAGAGGGTTAGGGTGAGGGCAGCTTGTGCTGTCACACCAATTTATTGAACCCACCCCCAATCCCGGTCCTTCTCCCTGTAAACTCCGCTATCTTTCGCCGACAGCCAGGGAGCTCAAATGTCCGGTTCGATCCTCTATATCCACGGTTTCAACAGCGCGCCGGCCTCAAAGAAGGCCTGTCAGCTGGTCGCGGTCATGGAGCGGCTGGGATTGAGCGGGCAATTGCGCGTGCCGGCGCTGCATCACCATCCGCGCGAAGCCATCGGTCAGCTCGAGCAGGCAATCGCCGAGCTGGGCCGGCCGTTGCTGGTGGGAAGTTCGCTCGGCGGCTACTATGCGACTCACCTGGCCGAGCGCCATGGCCTGAAAGCCCTGCTGGTCAACCCGGCGGTCAGCCCGCACCGGATGTTCGATGGTTATCTGGGCACGCAGCAGAACCTCTACACCGATGAAACCTGGGAACTGACCCACGACCACGTCACGGCGCTGGCCGAACTGGAAGTGCCGCCACCGCAGGATCCGCAGCGTTATCAGGTCTGGTTGCAAACCGGCGACGAAACGCTGGATTATCGCCTCGCCCAACAGTATTACCGCGCCTGTGCCTTGCGCATTCAGGCTGGCGGCGACCACAGTTTCCAGGGCTTTGCCGGGCAATTGCCGGCGTTGCTGAGTTTTGCCGGCATGGCTGCCGATATGTATCAGGCAATCGATTTCACCACGCTGTGAAGTCTTGCCCCTCTTTCATGAATGACTGACGACGAGACCTTATGGCCACTCCCAGCGCTAGTTCTTATAACGCCGACGCCATCGAAGTCCTCTCGGGCCTCGACCCGGTGCGCAAACGCCCCGGCATGTACACCGACACCAGTCGGCCGAACCACCTCGCCCAGGAAGTCATCGACAACAGCGTCGACGAAGCCCTGGCCGGCCACGCCAAATCGGTGCAGGTCATCCTGCACGCCGACCATTCGCTGGAAGTCAGCGACGACGGCCGTGGCATGCCGGTCGACATTCACCCGGAAGAGGGTGTGTCCGGCGTCGAACTGATCCTCACCAAGCTGCATGCGGGCGGCAAGTTCTCCAACAAGAACTACCAGTTCTCCGGCGGTCTGCACGGGGTGGGTATTTCCGTGGTCAACGCGCTGTCGACCGAAGTGCGCGTACGGGTCAAGCGTGACGGCAACGAATACCAGATGACCTTCAAGGACGGCTTCAAGGCGTCCGAGCTGGAAATCGTCGGCACCGTCGGCAAGCGCAACACCGGCACCAGCGTGTACTTCGCGCCGGACCCGAAATACTTCGATTCTCCCAAATTCTCCATCAGCCGCCTCAAGCACGTGCTCAAGGCCAAGGCTGTGCTGTGCCCGGGCTTGCTGGTCAGCTTCGAAGACAAAGGCACCGGCGAGAAAGTCGAGTGGCATTACGAAGACGGCCTGCGCTCTTATCTGGTCGATGCCGTCAGCGAGTTCGAACGTCTGCCGAACGAGCCGTTCTGCGGCGCCTTCGCCGGTAATAAGGAAGCGGTCGACTGGGCGCTGCTGTGGCTGCCGGAAGGTGGCGACGCGGTGCAGGAAAGCTACGTCAACCTGATCCCGACTGCCCAGGGCGGCACGCACGTCAACGGTCTGCGTCAGGGCCTGCTCGATGCGATGCGCGAGTTCTGCGAATTCCGCAGCCTGCTGCCGCGCGGCGTGAAGCTGGCGCCGGAAGACGTCTGGGAGCGCATCGCTTTCGTCTTGTCGATGAAAATGCAGGAGCCGCAATTCTCCGGCCAGACCAAAGAGCGTTTGTCTTCCCGTGAAGCAGCGGCGTTTGTCTCCGGAGTGGTGAAAGACGCTTTCAGCCTGTGGCTCAACGCCAACCCGGAGACCGGTCTGGCCCTTGCCGAACTGGCGATCAACAACGCCGGCCGCCGTCTCAAGGCGAGCAAAAAAGTCGAGCGCAAACGCGTCACTCAAGGCCCGGCATTGCCGGGCAAACTGGCTGACTGCGCCGGGCAGGACCCGATGCGTTCCGAGCTGTTCCTGGTCGAGGGTGACTCCGCCGGCGGTTCGGCCAAGCAAGCGCGGGACAAGGAGTTCCAGGCGATCCTGCCGTTGCGCGGCAAGATCCTCAACACCTGGGAAGTCGACGGCAGCGAAGTGCTCGCCAGCCAGGAAGTGCACAACATCGCCGTGGCCATCGGCGTCGATCCGGGCGCGGCGGACATGAGCCAGCTGCGCTACGGCAAGATCTGCATCCTCGCCGACGCTGACTCCGACGGTCTGCACATTGCGACCTTGCTGTGCGCGCTGTTCGTCCAGCACTTCCGCCCGCTGGTGGATGCCGGTCACGTCTATGTGGCGATGCCGCCGCTGTACCGCATCGACCTCGGCAAAGAGATTTACTACGCTCTCGACGAGGCCGAGCGCGACGGTATTCTCGATCGCCTGGTCGCCGAAAAGAAACGCGGCAAGCCGCAGGTCACCCGATTCAAGGGTCTGGGCGAAATGAATCCGCCGCAACTGCGTGAAACCACCATGGACCCGAACACTCGGCGTCTGGTGCAGTTGACGCTGGGCGAAGACTTCGCCGAAACCTCGGAAATGATGGACATGCTGCTGGCGAAGAAACGCGCCGGCGACCGCAAATCCTGGCTGGAATCCAAGGGCAACCTCGCCGAGGTGCTGGCCTGATGCAGTTTGGCTGGGCCTTGGCGGGTGCGTTGCTGCTGAGTGCGCTGAGCGTGTCGGCCGAGCCGCTGCAACAATTGCGGCTGCTTTCCGAACACCCGGTCGAAGGCATGCGCGGCGGTAACCTGTCGGGGCTGGCCCTGTGCGGCAATGAGCTGTGGACGGTTTCCGATCGCGATGACGAGCAGATCTATCGGCTCGATACCCGCGATCCGGTCTGGCAGGCGCAAACCGTGCACATCGACGTGCCGCCCGTGCCGGAGAGCGGCTTGCCGTGGGGCTTGAGTTCGCGCACCTGGGCTGCGTCGTTCATTCGCGGTGGCGATCTGGATTTCGAGGGCATCAGTTGCGACAGCGTAGGCAATCGCTACATCGTCAGTGAGGCCCATGCGGCGGTGTTGCAGGTGCCGGTCAGCGGCCCGGCGAACTGGCTGAAAATCTCGCCGCTGCTGGTTCGCGAAGCGCGGGCGAGCGGCCTGCTGCTCAAGTTCAATTCGATCTTCGAGGGCCTGGCGATCAACCCGGCCGGTGATCAGATATGGCTGGCCGCCGAACGGCAAAAACGCGGTTTGCTGCTGATCAAGCGCCAGCAGACGGTGTGGGATTGTGACGGTCGCTGCGTGCTGCTCAGTGAGGGCGGCAAGGAGATGCAGCCGCCACAGTTTCCGAAAGCCAAAGCGGTTCACCGCGACTTTTCCGACATTTCCTTGTTCAACGGCAAGCTGTTTACCCTTGAACGCAACGCTTTCGAGATCTGCCGTCGCGATGCGCAGACGGCCAAGGTCGAGCAGTGCTGGTCGTATGCCGGCGAACTGTTGCAGGAACAACGTCGGTATTCGCAGAACTACGGACTGGAGGAAGCGCTGATCATTGATGCCGAAGGTGCGTGGATCGGCGTCGACAACAATTTTGGCCCGCGTGCTGATGGCGAAGTCCGCCCGGTGGTCTGGCGCTTTGCCGCGCCGGACGGTGGCTGGAGTGCCAGGCCATGAGCCAGCAACCGCCGGGCAAGCGTGCCGGTCGGGTGCTGATGATCCTCGCCTGGTGCGCGGCGCTGTTTCTCGCGACAAGGTTTTTCGGTCAGTGGGAGCAGCGCCAGCAGAATCCGAACATTGTCGTGACGTCGGAGCAGGGCGAAGGTTTTATCGAAGTGAAACTGGTGAGCAATGCCCAAGGGCATTTTGTCGCCAGCGGCCAGATCAACGGCGAGCCGGTGGAGTTCATGCTCGACACCGGCGCGACCGATGTGGCGATCCCGGCGGATCTGGCCAAGCGTTTGAAGCTGCAAGAAGGTTTCGGCGTGACCCTGAGCACGGCCAACGGCCTGAGCCAGGGCTATCGAACGAAGATTGCCCGCCTGCAATTGGGCGACATCGTGCTGCGGGATGTCCGTGCATTGGTGGCGCCGGGGCTGCATGGCGACCAGGTGCTGCTCGGCATGAGCGCCCTGAACAAACTTGAATTTACCCAGCGCGGTGGCACCATGCTGCTGCGCCAGACAACGAACCGATGAGGCCCGCATGAGCGACTCCCTTGATCTCAGCCTGGACGGTGTAGAACGCCGCTCGCTGGCTGACTTCACCGAAAATGCCTACCTCAACTACTCCATGTACGTGATCATGGACCGCGCCTTGCCGCATATCGGCGACGGCCTGAAACCGGTACAGCGGCGTATCGTCTACGCCATGAGCGAGCTGGGGCTGGACGCCGATTCCAAGCACAAGAAATCGGCGCGTACCGTCGGTGACGTGCTCGGCAAGTTCCACCCCCACGGCGATTCGGCGTGCTACGAAGCGATGGTGCTGATGGCGCAGCCGTTCAGCTATCGCTACACGCTGGTCGACGGCCAGGGCAACTGGGGTGCGCCGGACGATCCCAAGTCCTTCGCCGCCATGCGTTACACCGAAGCGCGGCTGTCGCGCTATTCCGAAGTGCTGCTCAGCGAACTGGGCCAGGGCACCGCTGACTGGGGGCCGAACTTCGACGGCACCCTGCAGGAGCCGCTGGTGTTGCCGGCGCGCCTGCCGAATATTCTGCTCAACGGCACCACGGGTATTGCCGTGGGCATGGCCACCGACGTACCGCCGCACAACCTGCGCGAAGTCGCCACCGCCTGCGTGCGCTTGCTCGATGAGCCGAAAGCCACGGTCGAACAGCTCTGCGAACACATTCAGGGGCCGGACTATCCGACCGAAGCGGAAATCATCACGCCGCGCGCCGACCTGCTGAAGATGTACGAAACCGGCAAGGGCTCGGTACGTATGCGCGCCGTGTACCACGTCGAGGACGGCGACATCATCGTTACCGCACTGCCGCATCAGGTCTCCGGCGCCAAAGTGCTGGAGCAGATCGCCGCGCTGATGCAGGCCAAACCGTCGAAAGCGCCGCAGATCGCCGATCTGCGTGACGAATCCGACCACGAAAACCCGTGCCGCATCGTGATCATCCCGGTCAATAGCCGCGTCGATCACGAAGCGCTGATGCAGCACCTGTTCGCCAGCACCGAGCTGGAGTCGACCTACCGGGTCAACGTCAACATCATCGGTCTGGACGGCAAGCCACAGCTGAAAAACCTGCGTGCGCTGCTGGTCGAATGGCTGGAATTCCGCGTGCTGACCGTGCGTCGCCGCCTGCAATTCCGCCTCGACAAGGTCGAACGGCGCCTGCACCTGTTGGATGGTTTGCTGATTGCCTACCTCAACCTGGATGAAGTGATTCACATCATCCGTACCGAGGAGCACCCGAAAGCCAAGCTCATCGAGCGCTTCGCTCTCAGCGAGATCCAGGCCGACTACATCCTCGACACCCGCTTGCGTCAGTTGGCGCGACTGGAAGAGATGAAGCTGCGTGACGAGCAGGACGAACTGCTCAAGGAACAAGCCAAGCTGCAAGCCCTGCTGGGCAGCGAAGCGAAGCTGAAGAAACTGGTGCGCACCGAGCTGCTCAAAGACGCCGAAACCTACGGCGACGACCGCCGCTCGCCAATCGTCGAGCGCGCCGAAGCCAAGGCGTTGAGCGAGCACGACCTGCTGCCGAACGAGAAAGTCACTGTCGTGCTGTCGGAAAAAGGCTGGGTGCGTTCGGCCAAGGGCCATGACATCGACGCCACCGGTCTGTCGTACAAGGCCGGCGATGGCTTCAAGACCTCGGCGGCGGGGCGCTCCAACCAGTTTGCCGTGTTCATCGATTCCACCGGTCGCAGCTACTCGGTTGCCGCGCATACCTTGCCGTCGGCCCGTGGTCAGGGCGAACCCTTGACCGGCCGTCTGACGCCGCCACCGGGTGCTTCGTTCGAATGCGTGCTGATGCCCGAAGACGATGCGCTGTACGTGATTGCGTCCGATGCCGGTTACGGCTTCGTGGTCAAAGGCGAAGATCTGCAAGCGAAGAACAAGGCCGGCAAGGCCCTGTTGAGCCTGCCGAACAACGCCAAGGTCATCGCGCCGCGCCCTGTGGCCGATCGTGAGCAGAACTGGCTGGCCTCGGTCACGACCGAAGGTCGCCTGCTGATCTTCAAAATCAGTGATCTGCCACAATTGGGTAAGGGCAAAGGCAACAAGATCATCGGTATCTCCGGTGAACGCGTGGCCAGTCGCGAAGAATATGTCACGGACATCGCCGTACTGCCGGAAGGCGCCACCCTGGTGTTGCAGGCTGGCAAACGAACCCTGTCACTGAAAGCCGACGACCTCGAGCACTACAAAGGTGAGCGTGGACGGCGCGGAAACAAACTTCCGCGGGGCTTCCAACGGGTCGATGCGCTGCTCGTCGAAAACCTCAATTAGGCGAGAACGCCTTCCTAGAGCGTTCGATCTGCGATTAAACGCGTAGATCGACGCTTTGGCGCTGGAGTCGGAACGCATATTCACGGATGATATGGCCTTTCAAGCGCCGGCGTGGCCGAGCGTTCTTCATATTTATTGAGTATTTTCACTGTGGTCAGCCTTGTGGCGGCCACCTGGACGGGATGATGACTGCTCTACGCCCCCTTATTTTGTTGCTCGCCGGCGTTCTTGGCCTGGCGGGTTGCAGCGTTCACCAGCCGGTGTCGCTGTACCAACTGGACAGCGGAAGTCCGGTTCAGCCTGCGCAAAGCGCGGGCATGGCGGTTTTGCTGGGGCCGGTGGTTGTAGCCGATTACCTGCAACGCGAAACCCTGCTGCAACGTCAACCCGACGGCAGCCTGCAAGCGGCGACCGACGGTCGTTGGGCTGGCAGCCTTTCGTCGGATATCGATCAGTTGCTGATGCGTCAGGTCGCCGGTCACCTGGACAGCCAGCGTGTGGTGCTGGCGCCTGCTACCGCCGGGTTCACGCCCGATGTGCAGGTGTTGCTGACCATCACCCGTCTGGATTCCGGAGCGAAACAACCGGCGATTCTCGATGCGCAGTGGCGGTTGATCGATCGTCGCGGCAAGGTGCGTGATAACCGCATCATTCACCTGCAGGAGACGCACGCTGGCAGCACCGCGTCCCAGGTGCAGGCACAAGGGGTTCTGTTGCAGCGTCTGGCCGAGCAGTTGTCGGTGGCGCTCAAGCCACTGGCCAACCAGCCGCCCGTGGCCGAGGCACCGCGTAAAGCCGCGCCGAAACCCGCAGCGCCTGCGGCGGATGCCGAGAAGCAGCCGAAGATTCCAATGGCCTCGCCGATTCGTACCGATATGGAAGTGTTTCGCTTCTGAGGCTGGAACGAGTCAGAACAGAGCCCGCATTGTGCGGGCGTTGGTGTGTCTGGAGGTGGGGTGGAAGATCAAAAGCCCATCACCCTAACCCTCTCC
>NZ_WBRZ01000177.1:0-12142 GCF_008923895.1 Pseudomonas sp. GXM4 | reverse complement strand
ATCGGCGCTTGGGTGAAAGGAGGAGGGTGAAAATCTCCCACGGTCTGTACTGCGCTAACAGTCAGAATCGAGCCTTGTCCCTCCTCCTCCCTTCAAGTCCTACCATACAAGCGAGCCTGCTCGCGAAAGCCATTTATCAGGCAAAAATGAATCAGGGTTTGAGCGCGATGACTGCCGCCCACTGCTCCGCCGTCACCGGCATCACCGACAACCGCGAACCCTTCTGCACCAGCGGCAGCTCCGCCAGCGCCGTCTGCTGCTTCAAATAATCCAGCTTCAACACCCGCTCGAACGTCTCGACATGCTCGACATTGATCGCGCTCCACGCGTTTTTCTCCGGCGTAGCTTTCGGATCGAAGTAATGGCTGTCCGGCTCCAGCGCCGTCGGATCGGGATAGGCCGCTTCAATAATTTTGCCAATCCCGGCAATCCCCGGCTCGGGGCAGCTGGAATGGTAGAAAAAGAACTCGTCACCGACCGCCATCGCCCGCAGGAAATTGCGCGCCTGATAGTTGCGAACCCCGTCCCAGCGCGCCTTGCCGAGCTTTTCCAGGCCCTTGATCGAGAGTTCGTCGGGCTCTGATTTCATCAGCCAGTAGGCCATGTGGTGTGCTCCTGAAGCGGTCATTGGGCAGGTTGTCGGGCAATTTTATGACAAACCGACAGTCGGTTGACGTCAGCGTTTGCGCACAGGTTCACGTTGCCGCAAAATGCCGGCCTTTAAAGCTTGACGCTGCTGCACGGCCTACGAACGGAAACCGCTGCTGTCATCGTGATGATGTGCCTTGAGGGGGGCAATCGATGAAACGCAAACCGGATTTGCTATGGACTTTGGTAATTTTGTTTGGCCTGGGCGTGGTGACCACCGGTTACGCGCAGAGCCTGTGGGCGAACAAGACCGACGCGCCGATTGAAGTGGCGCAACAGGTGCAACAGTCGACCGCTTTCAAACGCTGAACCTGTCTCTTCGACGCCGCTGTTCCATGCGGCGTCTACTCTGCGAAATACCACGCCTTGTCGGTAACCGTGCCTTGTAACGGCACATCCCAACTCGCCTGCGCTAAACGCTCGACCTTCTGACACTCATGGGCCAGGCCCAGCAGCGTCGGCTTGCGCCAGTTATTGCGGCGGGCCAGATAGGCGAGGCTGCGATCATAAAATCCGCCGCCCATGCCCAGGCGCCCGCCGACATCGTCAAACCCCACCAGCGGCAACAGCACCAGATCCAGCGCCCAGACCTTGCGTTGCCGAGCCAGATTGGCCCGGGGCTCGAGGATGCGGAAGCGATTGGGCGTGAGCTTTTCGCCGGGGCGGATGCGCTGGAAGACCATTTTCGTTCGTGGCCACGCGCTGAGTACCGGCAGATAAGTCGCCTTGCCACGACGCAGGGCTTCGCGCAGCAGCAGGCGCGGATCGATTTCACCGTCGGTGGGCAAATACAGAGAGATATGTTTCGCCCGGCGAAAGTGCGGGTCTTGCGCCAATTGCCGGAACAGGCCTTTGGCAGCCCGGCGTTGTTCGCCCGGCGTCAGTGCGCGGCGCGCCTTGCGCAGCAGGCGGCGGAGTTGCGGGCGGGGCAGCAGCGCGGGTTCGGTCATGGTTCGGCTTCGGCAGGTGGATGCAAAAACGTACGCATAAAAAATCCGATGTCGGCATACACCGACATCGGATTCGAATCAGGCTCCCCGGATGAACCGCTGTCAACTCAGCCCTTGAACCCGAAAGTTCAAGGTGGAAGAAGCAGTAGACTTTAAGGCTTTCCGTCTAGCGGACATGCACACCAGCCCAACGTGCAACTTCCAGGGTAGTGCGAATCGGCTCCGGGACATCGTCAACTGGCAAGCACCCCAGGGAGTGCCGCGAGTATACCTCAAGCTGTCAGTCGAATCAGCCCTTGGCGGTGTTCTGATCGTCGGCCAGGACCAGATCGACACGATCGAGCAAGTCGCGTACCTGTTCGCGGGTCGAACCGCTGGCCTGGATGTCCGGGCGCTCTTCTTTGTGCAACAGGTCGTGGGTGATGTTCAGCGCGGCCATCACGGCAATGCGGTCGGCGCCGATGACTTTGCCGCTGCTGCGGATCTCGCGCATCTTGCCGTCCAGGTAGCGGGCGGCGCTGACCAGATTGCTGCGTTCTTCCGGCGGGCAGATGATCGAATACTCTTTGTCGAGGATCTGCACGGTAACGCTATTGCTTGAACTCATGAGTCTTGCTCCAGGGCCTTGAGGCGCGAAATCATCGATTCGACCTTACGCCGGGCGATTTCGTTTTTTTCAATGAGGTGAGCGCGTTCCTCGCGCCAGGTTTTTTCCTGAGCTAGTAAGAGTGCGTTTTGACTCTTAAGTTGCTCGACTCGGCCAATCAGCACTTCGAGTCTGGCCATCAGCGCTTGCAGGTCGGTGTCTTCCATTGGGTCCACGTGTTCGTCTGATGGGTGGTGACTGGCGGACAGCCTTTAATGGTCTTGGCGGGGCTGTCGATGTAGGATACAAGGCCTTCATTCTAGACATAGCGCCGTCTGGCGCCTAGCTGCCCATGACCATTGCGAATTCCCCGTACCAAGCCTTTGCCACCCTGCTGACTGCCAGCGGCCACAACGTCTCGCCTGCCGAACTGCACGGCGTGCTGCTCGGGCGCAGTTGCGCCGGGGCCGGCTTCGATCACGAAGGCTGGTTGATCGACGCCGCCGAACTGCTCGAAGGCGATATCCAGGACAACGTCCGCAACGCCCTGATCGGCCTGCAGGAGATGGTCAAAGGCGAGCTGACCGGCGCCGACATCACCGTCGTGCTGCTGCTGCCGACCGACGATGCACCGCTGGCCGAGCGCGCCGCCGCACTGGGCGAGTGGTGCCAGGGCTTCCTCAGCGGTTTCGGTCTGACCCGCCGTGCTTATGCACTGAGTGACGAAGCCAACGAAGTGCTGCGGGATCTGGCCGCCATCGCTCAGGTGCAGGACGCGCTGGAAGAATCCGAAGACGGCGAATCCGACTACATGGAAGTCATGGAATACCTGCGCGTCGCGCCGTTGCTGCTGTTCTCGGAAACCAAAAAAGCCGATGTGCCGCCAGCCGCCAAGCCGTCGCTGCATTAATCGCGTGCCAGGGAAAGCCATCTGCCCATGACCCACATCCCCAAAGCGGAATACAGCCGTCGCCGCAAGGCCCTGATGGCGCAGATGGAACCCAACAGCATCGCGATCCTGCCCGCCGCCGCGGTGGCAATCCGCAACCGCGACGTCGAGCACGTCTACCGTCAGGACAGCGACTTCCAGTACCTCAGCGGTTTTCCCGAGCCACAAGCCGTCATCGTCCTGATGCCCGGCCGCGAGCACGGCGAGTACATCCTGTTCTGCCGTGAACGCAACGCCGAACGCGAATTGTGGGATGGCCTGCGCGCCGGGCAGGAAGGCGCGATCCGCGAGTACGGCGCCGACGACGCCTTTCCGATTACCGATATCGACGACATCCTCCCGGGCCTGATCGAAGGCCGCGACCGGGTGTATTCGGCGATGGGCAGCAACCCTGAATTCGATCGGCATTTGATGGACTGGATCAACGTGATCCGCTCCAAGGCGCACCTCGGCGCGCAGCCGCCGAATGAATTCGTTGCCCTGGATCACCTCCTGCACGACATGCGCCTGTATAAATCGGCGGCAGAAGTGAAGGTGATGCGCGAAGCCGCGCGGATTTCGGCGCAGGCGCATATCCGCGCGATGCAGGCCAGTCGTCCGGGGCTGTATGAATACAGCCTCGAAGCCGAACTGGATTACGAATTCCGCAAGGGCGGGGCGAAGATGCCGGCCTACGGTTCGATCGTCGCCGCCGGGCGCAACAGCTGCATCCTGCATTACCAGCAGAATGACGCGCTGCTCAAGGACGGCGATCTGGTGTTGATAGACGCTGGTTGCGAGATCGACTGCTACGCCAGCGATATCACCCGTACGTGGCCGGTCAACGGCAAGTTTTCGCCGGAGCAGAAGGCGATCTACGAGTTGGTGCTGGCTTCCCAGGAAGCGGCATTTGCCGAGATCGCCCCGGACAAGCACTGGAATCAGGCGCACGAAGCCACGGTTCGAGTGATTACCACAGGGCTGGTGAAACTCGGTTTGCTAAAAGGCGAGGTCGACGAGTTGATTGCGAGCGAAGCTTACAAAGCTTTCTACATGCACCGCGCCGGCCACTGGCTGGGCATGGATGTGCATGACGTTGGCGAGTACAAGGTCGGCGGCGAATGGCGTGTGCTGGAGGTCGGCATGGCGCTGACCGTGGAGCCGGGCATCTACATCGCGGCGGACAATCAGAACGTGGCGAAGAAATGGCGCGGTATTGGCGTGCGCATCGAGGATGACGTGGTCGTGACCCGATCCGGTTGTGAAATTCTCACCAGCGGCGTGCCGAAAACCGTCGCCGAGATCGAAGCGCTGATGGCACAAGCAAGGACACACGCAGCATGAGTCGAGTCAATCTGGCAATCATCGGTGGCGGTCTGGTTGGCGCCAGTCTGGCGTTGGCGTTGCAGGCCGGGGCCAAGGCGCAGGGCTGGAAAATCGTCCTGATCGAACCGTTCGCCCCCGGCGACAGCTGGCAGCCGAGCTACGACGCCCGCTCCTCGGCGTTGTCGTTCGGCTCGCGGCAGATTTATCAGCGCCTGGGCGTGTGGCAGGAAATTTCCCGCCGAGCCGAGCCGATCAAACAGATTCACGTCTCCGACCGTGGCCGCTTCTCCACCGCGCGCTTGTCGGCGATGGAAGAGGGTGTGCCAGCGCTCGGTTACGTGGTGGAAAACGCCTGGCTCGGCCAGTGCCTGTGGCAACACCTCGATAAAGACGTGATCACGTGGCGCTGCCCGGCGGAAGTCATGCGCATGGAGCCGTTGGCCGATGGCTATCGCCTGACCCTCAACGATGAAACCACCCTTGAATGCGACCTCGCGGTGCTCGCCGATGGCGGCCGCTCCGGGTTGCGCGAACAGTTGGGCATCAACGTGCGCAAGCGCCCGTACAACCAGAGCGCGCTGATTGCCAACATCACCCCGAGTGAAGCGCACAACGGCATGGCCTTCGAGCGCTTTACCGATGAGGGGCCGATGGCCCTGCTGCCGTTGCCGGACAATCGCTGCGCACTGGTGTGGACCCGTCTGGGCATGGATGCGCAGCGTCTGACTGAATTGAGCGAGCGTGATTTTCTCAGCGAGCTGCAAGGCGTGTTCGGTTACCGCCTCGGCACTTTGAAACAGGTCGGCGCACGGCATCTTTATCCGCTGTCACTGATCGAAGCTGAAGAACAGGTGCGCTCACATCTGGCCGTGCTCGGCAACGCCGCACACAGCCTGCACCCGATCGCCGGGCAGGGCTTCAACCTGTCGCTGCGTGACGCCGACGCCTTGGCTGCCGCGCTGTTGGCCAGCGACAAGCCGCTGGGCGACTTCGCCACGTTGCAAGCCTATCGCGAACGGCAGCGCCTCGATCAGGACCTGACGGTGGGCTTCTCCGATCAGGTCACGCGCCTGTTCGGCAGCACCCAGCCGCTGGTGTCGCTGGGGCGCAATCTCGGCCTGCTCGGCCTCGACCTGCTGCCGCCAGCCAAGCGCTGGTTCGCCCGGCAGGCGATGGGCCTGGGAACCCGTCCGGATGCTTGAGTGGCTGAGCAAAAAATTCGGCAAGGCGCGGTTGATGCGCTGGGTAATGACCTTCTACCCACCGTATCTCGGCGCCGGAGTGCGCGTTCGGCACATCAGTGACGACTTTCGCGATGTGCAGGTGTCCATGGGTTTGGGTTGGTACAACCGCAACTACGTCGGCACCCAGTTTGGCGGCAGTCTGTATTCGATGGTCGACCCGTTCTTCATGTTGATGCTCATGGAAAACCTCGGCCCGAAATACATCGTCTGGGACAAGGCCGCCGACATCGATTTCATTGCGCCGGGCAAAGGCCCGGTGTTCGCCCGGTTCAACATCGACCAGACCCTGCTCGACGAGATCCGCCGGCAGACCGCCAACGGCGAGAAATACCTGCCGCAGTTGCAGGTCGACATTCATGACGGCGCCGGCAACCTCGTGGCGCGGGTCGGTAAAACCCTTTACGTGCGGCTCAAGCCGCAAGCGAGACAGGCCTAAAGCATGGAAATGCGCGCAGATGTGCTGATTGTCGGAGCCGGAATGGTCGGCAGCGCCCTGGCGCTGGCGTTACAGGACAGTGGGCTGGAAGTGCTGTTGCTCGACGGTAGCCCGCTGAGTGTCAAACCCTTCGCTGCCGACGCTGCATTCGAACCGCGCGTCAGCGCATTGTCGGCGGCGAGCCAGCGCATTCTCGAACGCCTTGGCGTCTGGGACGGCATCGCCCAGCGGCGCAGCAGCCCGTACACCGACATGCACGTGTGGGACGGCAGCGGCACCGGGCAGATTCATTTCTCGGCGAGCAGTGTGCATGCCGATGTGCTCGGCCACATCGTCGAAAACCGCGTGGTCCAGGATGCGCTGCTCGAGCGTTTGCATGATTGCGACCTGGGCATGCTGGCCAATGCGCGGCTGGAGCAGATGCGTCGTTCCGGCGATGACTGGCTGCTGACCCTGGCCGATGGCCGCACCTTGCGCGCACCGCTGGTGATCGCGGCGGACGGCGCCAATTCAGCGGTGCGCCGTCTCACTGGGGTGGCGACTCGCGAGTGGGATTATCTGCATCACGCCATCGTCACCAGCGTGCGCTGCAGCCAGCCGCACCGCAAAACCGCGTGGCAGCGCTTTACCGATCACGGGCCATTGGCGTTTCTGCCGCTGGAACGTGATGGTCAGCAGGACTGGTGCTCGATCGTCTGGTCGACCACACCGGCTGAAGCCGAGCGCTTGATGGCGCTGGAAGAGACTGCGTTTTGCGCTGAGCTGGAGCGCGCGTTCGAAGGGTGCCTCGGTGAAGTCATCAGCGCCGACCCGCGTCTGTGCGTGCCGCTGCGTCAGCGTCACGCCAAACATTATGTCGCTGAAGGCCTGGCCTTGATCGGTGATGCGGCGCACACCATTCACCCCTTGGCCGGGCAGGGTGTGAACCTCGGTTTCCTCGATGCAGCGGTGCTGGCGGAAGTGCTGCTGCAAGCGCATGAACGTGGTGAGCGACTGGCGGATGTCAAAGTGTTGAGCCGTTATGAGCGTCGGCGCATGCCACACAATCTGGCGCTGATGGCGGCGATGGAAGGCTTCGAGCGGTTGTTCCAGGCCGACCCGCTGCCACTGCGCTGGTTGCGCAATGCCGGGTTGAAACTGGTCGAGCAGATGCCCGAGGTGAAGGCGCTGTTTGTGCGCGAGGCGCTGGGGCTGACGGGGGACCTTCCGGCCTTGGCCAAACCCTGAGATGTTCGTTGTTGCTGCTGACCTCATCGCGGGCAAGCCCGCTCCCACAGTGGTCGGTGTGAAGCATTAATGTTGGACACACCGAAAACTTTGTGGGAGCTGGCTTGCCAGCGATGGCGTCGGCAAACCCGACACAAAAAAACGCTGTGCAACATCTGGTAACTCCTTCCCCCAGTGTTCGATTGAGAAGGTAAATGTGAGTCCTTATCATTTGGCCCACCTTTCCCGACCGTGAGACCACTCCCATGTTGGCACCCAAGCGTCTTCTGACCGCACTGGCCTTGACCCTGATCGGCAGCACCACTGCCCAGGCCGCCGATGAGGTGGTGGTGTACTCGTCGCGCATCGATGAGCTGATCAAACCGGTATTCGATGCCTACACCGCCAAGACCGGGGTGAAGATCAAGTTCATCACCGACAAGGAAGCGCCGCTGATGCAGCGCATCAAGGCCGAAGGTGAAAACGCCACCGCCGATCTGCTGCTCACCGTCGATGCCGGCAACCTTTGGCAGGCCGAGCAGATGGGCATCCTTCAGCCGTTCACTTCGAAAACCATCGACGCCAACATCCCCCTGCAATATCGCTCGTCCACCCACGCCTGGACCGGCCTGAGCCTGCGCGCGCGGACCATCGCCTATTCCACCGAGCGGGTGAAGCCGGGTGAACTGACCACCTACGAAGCGCTGGCCGACAAGAATTGGGAAGGCCGCCTGTGCCTGCGCACGGCGAAGAAGGTCTACAACCAGTCGCTGACTGCGACCATGATCGAAGTCCACGGCGCCGAGAAGACCGAGAAAATCCTCAAGGGCTGGGTCAACAACCTGTCCACTGACGTGTTCTCCGATGACGTTGCAGTGCTGGAAGCGATCAACGCCGGGCAGTGCGACGTCGGCATCGTCAACACCTACTACTACGGTCGCCTGCACAAGCAAAAGCCTGAACTGCCGGTGAAGCTGTTCTGGCCGAATCAGGCCGATCGCGGTGTGCATGTGAATCTGTCGGGCATCGGCCTGACCAAACATGCACCGCACCCGGAAGCGGCCAAGGCCCTGGTCGAATGGATGACCACGCCTGAGGCACAGAAGATTTTTGCCGATGTGAACCAGGAATTCCCGGCCAACCCGGCGGTGGCGCCATCGGAAGAAGTGGCGGCTTGGGGCAAGTTCATTGCTGATACCTTGCCGGTAGAAGTGGCGGGCAAACGTCAGGCCGAGGCGATCCGGATGATGGATCGGGCGGGGTGGAACTGAGGCGTTTCGTGTAACTGTTGATCGTTCCCACGCTCCGCGTGGGAATGCAGCCCTCGACGCTCTGCGTCGTGCCGCTGAAAGCGTGACGCGGAGCGTCACAGGATGTGTGCCCACGCAGAGCGTGGGCACAATCATTTGAACGAGATTGTTTCCTTGGCCCACCCCGCCCAACGCCGCTGGTACCCCATCGTCTTCGCCATCGCCGCGCTGGTGTTGTTGCCGCTGAGCGTGCTGCTGCTGTCGTGGCAGACCATCGATCAGCAGATCTGGTCGCACCTGTGGCAAACCCAGATGCCGCGTCTGCTCGGCAATACCCTGACGCTGATCCTCGGCGTCGGTGTCGGCGTGACTCTGCTGGGTGTCAGCCTGGCGTGGCTGACCAGCCTCTGCGAGTTCCCTGGTCGGCGCTGGCTCGACTGGGCGCTGATGCTGCCCTTCGCCATCCCTGCCTATGTACTGGCGTTCGTCTTCGTCGGCCTGCTCGATTTCGCCGGCCCCGTGCAGTCCCTGTTGCGCGAATGGTTCGGCACCGGCCTGCGCCTGCCTCGGGTACGGTCCACCGGCGGGGTGATCGTGGTGCTGGTGCTGGTGTTTTATCCCTACGTTTATCTGCTGGCGCGCACCGCGTTTCTGGCTCAGGGCAAAGGCCTGATGGAAGCGGCGCGGGTGCTCGGGCAGTCGCCGTGGCAGGCGTTCTGGCGGGTTGCGCTGCCGATGGCGCGTCCGGCGATTGGCGCAGGCGTGGCGCTGGCGCTGATGGAAACCCTGGCCGATTTTGGCGCGGTGTCGGTGTTCAACTTCGACACCTTCACCACGGCAATCTACAAGACCTGGTACGGCTTCTTCAGCCTGCCCAGCGCTGCGCAACTGGCCAGTCTGTTGCTGCTGGTGGTGATGCTGGTGCTGTACGGCGAGCGCCGTGCGCGCGGGGCGAATCGGGCCAGCAATGAGCGGCCACGGGTGAAGGCGCTGTATCACCTGCGCGGGCTCAAGGCGTTCGCGGCGACAGGCTGGTGTGGATTGGTGTTCGCCTGCGCCTTCGTCATCCCGGTGCTGCAACTGATCGTGTGGTTCTGGCAGCGTGGACGTTTCGATCTGGACGAGCGCTACGCCGGACTGATTCTGCACACGCTGTATCTGGGGGCGATGGCCGCGCTGATCACCGTCAGCGTTGCGCTATTGCTGGCGTTTGCCCGGCGTCTGGCGCCGACCCCAGCCATCAACTCCGGCGTCGGTCTGGCCAATCTCGGCTACGCCTTGCCCGGTTCGGTGCTGGCGGTGTCGATCATGCTTGCCTTCAGTTATCTGGATCGTGAACTGGTGATTCCGCTTTCGTCATGGCTTGGCGGTGCCGGCAAACCGTTGCTGCTTGGCAGCCTCGCGGCGTTGCTGATGGCTTATCTGGTGCGCTTCATTGCCGTGGCGTATGGGCCTCTGGAAAGCAGTCTGGCGCGTATACGGCCATCTTTGCCCGAAGCGGCACGTAGCCTGGGTGTCAGTGGGCCGCGACTGTTTTTCAAAGTGTATCTGCCGCTATTGCTGCCCGGCACCTTGAGCGCCGCGTTGCTGGTGTTCGTCGATGTGCTCAAGGAAATGCCCGCGACCCTGCTGATGCGCCCGTTTGGCTGGGACACGCTGGCGGTGCGCATCTTCGAAATGACCAGTGAAGGCGAATGGGCGCGCGCCTCATTGCCGGCATTGACCCTGGTGCTGGTCGGGTTGTTGCCGGTGATCGGATTGATTCGACGTTCGGCGCACCGAAATACTTAGTCGTCAGTCCTACATCATGCGGCTACAATGCGCGGCATTCGGTGCGGTTCGTCTGACAGACCCGTGCGCTGGAATCGGCTGCAAGCCTTATTCATCAAGGCTTTCAGCCGTATAGCGGCGGTCCGCACCCTCGCCACGCCCGGAAGGAGAAACCCATGGGACAGCGTACGCCTCTGTATGACCTGCACCTCGCGCTCGGCGCGAAGATGGTCGATTTTGGCGGTTGGGACATGCCACTGCATTACGGCTCGCAGGTCGAGGAGCACCACGAAGTGCGCCGCGATTGCGGGGTGTTCGATGTTTCCCATATGACCGTGATCGATGTCACCGGCGCCCAGGCCAAAGCCTGGCTCCAGCATTTGCTGGCCAACGACGTCGAACGTCTGCACCGCCCCGGCCGGGCGTTGTACAGCACCATGCTCAATGAGCGCGGTGGCATCGTCGACGACATGATCGTCTATCGCCTCGACGACGCGTACCGGCTGGTGTTCAACGCCTCGACCCGCGATCAGGATCTGGCCTGGATGAACGCCCAGCTCGGCGCCTACGACGTGCAACTGCACGAGCGCGCCGAGCTGGCGATGCTCGCCATCCAGGGCCCGCAGGCCCGGCACAAGATTGCCGAACTGGTCACCCAGTCCCGCGCCACGCTGATCCAGCAACTCAAACCTTTCGAAGGCGCCATCGACGGCGACTGGTTCATCGCGCGTACCGGTTACACCGGCGAGGATGGCCTGGAAATCTGCCTGCCCGCGAATCAGGCGCCGGGTTTCTTCAACGATCTGGTCGGTGCGGGTATTTCGCCGATCGGTCTCGGTGCTCGCGACACCTTGCGTGTCGAGGCCGGAATGAACCTGTACGGTCAGGACATTCATCAGGACGTTTCACCGCTGGCCTCGAACATGGCCTGGAGCATCGCCTGGGAGCCAGCCTCGCGGCAGTTCATCGGCCGCGCGGCGCTGGAGGCGGAAAAAGCCGCCGGTGTGGCGCACAAACTGGTCGGTCTGGTACTGGAAGAGCGCGGCGTTTTGCGCGCTCACCAGGTGGTTCGCATCGCCGATGTTGGCGAAGGGGAGATCACCAGTGGTAGTTTCTCTCCTACGCTGAGCAAATCGATTGCCCTGGCGCGTGTACCGATGGCAACCGCCGACCGCGCCGAAGTGGAAATTCGTGGCAAGTGGTATCCGGTGCGAGTGGTCAAACCGACCTTCGTGCGCCATGGCAAAACCTTGATCTAACCTTTTCTGGCGGGCATGACCGCTGACCAATTTCCGAGGAACCGAAGATGAGCGATATCCCTGCCGAACTGCGTTTTGCCGAAAGTCATGAATGGGCGCGTCTGGAAACCGACGGCACCGTCACCGTGGGCATCAGCGATCACGCGCAGGAAGCGCTTGGCGACGTGGTGTTTGTCGAGCTGACTGAAGTGGGCAAGGTGTTCGCCGCCGGTGATCAATCCGGCGTGGTCGAGTCGGTGAAAGCCGCCTCCGACATCTACGCCCCGGTCAGCGGTGAGGTCATCGCGATCAACGAAGACCTGAGCGGCTCGCCCGAACTGCTGAACTCCGACCCGTACGGCGCGTGGATCTTCAAGCTCAAGCCAAGCGACAAGGCCGAGCTGGACAAGCTGCTGGATGCTGCTGGGTACAAGGCTGCACTCGGCGAGTAAGTCGCCGGCAACACCCAAAGCCCCGATTCGTCGGGGCTTTTTTTCAGAATCAAAAGATCGCAGCCTTCGGCAGCTCCTACCTTTGAAATACATTCCCCTGTAGGAGCT
>NZ_WBRZ01000176.1:0-12154 GCF_008923895.1 Pseudomonas sp. GXM4 | reverse complement strand
TCACAAATCCTGTGTCAGCACTGGCCTCTGTGGGAGCTGGCTTGCCAGCGATGGGGCCAGCACTGACACCAGCCAATTCAAAGCTTCAGCCACCGCGCGCGATACTCCCCAGGCGCGCACCCCAGCCAGCGCGCGAAAGCCCGGTTGAATCCCTGCACATCGCTGTAACCCAACCGATCCGCCACTTCGACCAGCTCCAGCGCCCCGGACTGCAACAGGTCCTCGGCCCGATAGCGCCGATGCTCATCGAGCAGTTCGCTGAAAGTCCAGCCCAACGCCTTCAAGCGCCTTGCCGCCGTGCGCTCAAGCACATGCTGTGTAGCACAGAACTGCTGCCAATCCGCTGAAGCCAGCTCTTCGATCAGATAATCGCTGAGCTGTCCGAGCAAGGTCGATTCACTGAGGCGGCGGGTCTGCTCCAGCAGATCGACAAGCGTTGTTTCCAATCCCGGATTACCCGGTGTCAACGGCATCACGAACAGCTGAGGATCCAGATGAATCGCCGCGCATGACTGCTCTGCGCTCACCGGGGTGCGCAACGCCGATGCATGTTCCTCGCGGCTTGCCGATGCCAGTGCCACACCCAGCACCGGATCATCGGGCACGCCGCTGGCGAGCAACTTGCGCCGCACCAGACTGCACAGGCTGACGAGGATGTAATCGGTCAGCGCCGCCGGAGCACCAAGACTGCCGGCTTCGACCAGACGCAGTGTTACGCCGTCATCTTCACGCAGGATTTGCACACGGAAATGTCCGTTGAAAAACGCAAAGTACTCGGCGAAAAACGCACAGGCACGTTCCAGCGACACGGCGACATCGAACAGATAGGTCAGCCCATTGGTGGCCGTCGAAACGAAACGTTCACCCGCCGCCAGACCGATCAGTGGATCGCCGCTCTGTTCCACGGCAAACGCCCAGAAGCGCCGTGACATCAGCAGCGGCATGCGCGTGAACGGCGTGCGCAGATCGAACAGGCTGCGGCGCAGTTGTGCTTCGATTGCGCCTTGGCTAATGCCGCGCGCGAGCAATTCTTCAATGGCCGGAAGCAGGGTCGGCGCGTAAAAAGCGTTGACGGGCTGCGGATGAATTTTGCTCATGTTGTGCGCGCGTCTCCCGTCGCTCCGTTAGCGGCCAGCAAACGCTGATCGACGCTGAGGATCGCCTCGATCATCGCCCGCGCTGCTGGCGTCAGGGTAAAACCGGCGCGGCTGACGATGCCATAACCCAGTTGCAGCGCCGGCTCGTCATGGGGGACGTCGACAAAGTCGAGCAGCTCGATCAGGCCGCGATCAAGTTGTTCACGCAAGGCCTCAAGCGTGGCCAGCCCCACCGCGTCGGAGCGCAGCACTACGCGCTGGATCGCGTCAAATTGTGCGCACTCGACGCTCGGGGTGAAGTCCTGCTCACCGAGGATATCGGCGAGTACCTTGCGGATCATCGGAGGAATGCGCGTGCCGACGATCGGGTAATCGAGCAGGACGCGCAATCGCAGGGCTCGTTGCGCGAGGAGCGGATGGCCGGCGCGACAGAAAAACCGTCCCGGCCGCGTGCGCAGCAGGTGCACCTGATACTGCGGATCGCTGACAAAGTGCCGCGCGTCCGCGACGAAAAACTCGATCTGCTGCTCGCGCAACCACAGCGTCAATTGCTGCCAGTCGCCCTGATGAAACCGCGTGCGAATCGCCGGATGCGCATCAATGAAGTCGGCCAGCGCTTCCGGCACCAGCACCTGCGCCGGATACGGGCCGCAACCGAATTGCAGTTCGCCGCCGGTGAGGCCGTTGTATTGCGTCAATTCGTTGTGCAGCGCCTGACTGCCAGCGAGCAGGCGCCGCGCATGTTGCAGCACCAGTTGGCCTTGCCCGGTCAGGCGAAACTCACGGCTGCTGCGCTCGACCAGCTCGCAGTCAAGGTCACGCTCCAGAGTCTGGATGCTGCGGCTGAACGCCGGTTGGCTGAGGTTGATCGCCTCGGCGGCGCGACCGAAGTTGCGGTAATCAGCGAGGGCGACCAAGTGGCGAAGCTGGCGAAGATCCATCATGCGTCTCCTGCATTTTGCGAATACTTTTAATGCATTGGATCGATAGCACGTCCGCTGGCATAAGTACACGCCTGTTCTTCGATGGCCGCCTTCATGTCTCAGCCTCTGTTCGCCTCCAGCGCGTTCACCCGCACGATTCTCGCGCATGCTCGCCAGTCCGGGCTGTGCCCGCAACGCTTGATGGCGCGCGTGGGGATCTGCCCGTCTGTGCTTGCCGGACAGCATCAATTGATCGCCGCACAAGCGGTTGAACGGTTGTGGCGTGAGTGTGAACGGTCAGGGGTAGCGCCGACGTTTGGCTGCGAACTGGCCGACGGGATGGCGACCGATTGCCTGCAAGGACTGAATATCCTGCTCGACTCGTCCGCGACCTTGCGGGCCAGTCTGAAGTGCTTCATCGACTGCTTGCCAAGGGTGATCAATTACGTTGCGATGGAACTGGTCGAGGCGGGCGACGTGGCTCATTTGCGCCTGCGTTCGCTGCAGGGGCAGCTCCATCATTTCGCCCTGGATGCGGCGGCGATAACGCTGGTGCGCAACATTGCCCGTCGACTCGGCGGGGCGCCTGGAGATTTGTTTGTGAGTGTCAGCCTGCGCCCGGCGCAATTGGCCGGTGGCTGGCTGCGTGGAGTGGGTATCGCGGTGGAGCAGGGCGAACATCTGTGCCTGACCTTGCCGAGATATAGCCTCGATCAGGTCTTGCTTGGCGCCAACCCGTTTCTGCACCAGAGCATGCTGCGTCACTGGCACGCTGAAACTCGCGCACCTGCGCGTGAGGACAATCTGACAATGGCGCGGCACTGGCTGACGGCGGGTGATCAACCGATCGAACGGATAGCTGAGCGGCTGGGTTATCGCCAGCCGAGCAACTTTATCCGCGCGTTTCGCAAACAGTTCGGGATTACGCCGAAGCAGTTTCGGTTGAATCCGGGGCAGGTTTGTTGAAAGCAGGGATTGAGGTGATTGATCGTTATTTAGGGTGCCAGCAAGATTTACCCCCTCACCCCAGCCCTCTCCCCCAAGGGGGCGAGGGGGAAAGGGAGCCGATCTTCATGGCGTTCGGAATCTGAGTTCAACTCGGTATCCCACGTCGGCGTATCTCGTACATCCAACACGGTCAGTCCCCTCTCCCTCCGGGAAGGGGGCTTATGAATCATGGGAGCTGATGTGCGTGTTATTCAAAATTGCATTCAACTCGTTATCCCACGTCGGCGTATCTCGTACATGCAACTCGGTCGGTCCCCTCTCCCTCCGGGAGAGGGCTAGGGTGAGGGGCTTTTGACTTACGGCGTGACGATATTGAACTGCGGCCCGAACGTATCCAGGCTGCCCATCAATAATCCGAATTTCTGACCATTGCCCTGCAACTTCACCAGTCCTTTTTGCATCGCTGTCGGAAAGTCCAATTGCTTCAGGCTGATTTTCTCCAGCGTGTCGCGGCTCAGGCTGACGCTCGCATCCGCCGCCGGATTCAAGCCGGCGCGGTGAGTCAGCACGCCATTGCGCAGGGTCAGGGTGAAATCCCTTTGCACATCGTCGAACGTCCAGTTCAGCGTCAGGTCATGGGCCACGGCTTTGTCGCTGTCCAGGCGTACCGCGAGGTAGTCGAAGAACATTTCCGGACTCATCGCCCGGACCATGTCCACCGATACGGTATTGGCAGACTGCGGTGGTACGCCGTTGCGCAGTTCCATCGCACCGGTCAGGTACATGTTGCGCCAGGTGGCGTTCTCGCTTTGATAACCCAACTGCTCCAGCGTCTCGGCTTGAGCGTTGCGGGCATCCGCGTTGTCCGGATCGGCGAACAGCAACTGGTTGCCCAACTGCGCGGCCCATCGGTAGTCAGCGCTGGCCATCGCACTGCGCATTTTCTCCAGCACCGACGCGGCACCCCCCATGGCCTCGACCGAGCGTTTAGCTGCATCGACCGGGGGCAGCGGATTGAGGTTGGCCGGGTTGCCGTCGTAGAAACCCATGTAGCGCTGATACACCGCGCGCGTATTGAAACTCAGCGAGCCGTAATAGCCACGGGTGTACCACTTCTGATCGAGTGAGCCGGGCAGTTTCTTGATTGTTTCGGCAATTTCCAGCGGCGTCAGGCCCTGGTTGAGCAAGTGCAGGGTGCGGTCGTTGATGAAGGCGTACATGTCACGCTGATCGGCGAGCAAAGTACGAATGCGCTCACCACCCCAGGTCGGCCAGTTGTGTTGGGCGAACAGCACGTCCGCCTTGTCACCATAGCGCGCCAGGCTGTCATCGAGATATTGCGACCAGGCTTTGGCGTCACGCACCTGCGCACCGCGCGGGGTGAGGATGTTGTGCATCATCTGCGTGGCGTTTTCGGCCATGCACAAGGCTTTCAGCTGCGGTAGATAAAGGTTCATTTCCGCGGGCGCTTCGGTGCCTGGGGTCAGCTGGAATTCGACTTGCAGGCCAGCGATGGTGCGGGTTTCCAACGGCTCGGCAATCAGATCGGTAGGCGCGATCAGTGTGACCGTGCCACCGCTGGGCGCGCTCTTGCCGAGGCCAGCATCGACCTGACCTTTTTCACTGCGCGGCAACAGGCTGCCGAACTGGTACTGCGCGCGGCGGCTCATGGCGTTTCCGGCCATGACGTTCTCGCTCATCACGTGTTCCATGAAGCCCGCTGGCGCATACACCTTGACCTTGCCGGACTTGACATCGGCCTCGTCGATCACCCCGCGCACGCCGCCGAAATGATCGACATGAGTGTGGCTGTAGATCACCGCGACGACGGGTTTGCGCGGGCGATGGGCGTAGTACAGATCCAGCGCCGTCCTGGCGGTTTCGGCCATGGTCAGCGGATCGATGATGATCAGCCCGTCGTCACCTTCGATGATGGTCATGTTGGCCAGGTCGAGACCGCGTACCTGATACAGCTTGGGGCTGACCTCGAACAGACCGGCGTGGGCATTGAGCTGTGCCAGTCGCCACAGGCTCGGATTGACCGATTCCGGCGCCTTGTCTTTAGCGAGGAAATCATAGGCATTGACGTTCCAGATGACCTTGCCGGCGGCATCCTTGATCTGGTCCTTGAACGGTGCGATCAAGCCTTTGCTGACGGATTCGAAATCGGTGCGGTCGCTGAAAGGCAGGGTTTGCAGGACGGCAGCGTTGCTTGCGGCGGTTTGCATGCTCGGCGCCACCGGACCGTCAGCAGCGAGCAACGGTTGGCTCAGGCAAGCGGTGATCAGGCAGGTCAGCAGGCCGCGCGGGCTCAGGATGAAACGGGGCATGGGTGTCTCCGGTTTTTTTATCGTTATGGCCGAACAGCCAGCAGCGTATGGCGCGCCCCGGCGTTGGCGATGATCATCAGCGGACAAAAACCATTCAGGGCCGCTATCCTAGGCCCAGGTTCACTGATCGGGTTTGCCCATGCTTGAAGTTCGCGACGTTTTCAAAAGCTATGCCACGCCACAGGGATTGTTGTCGGTGCTGCAAGGCGTCGACCTGACGCTGGAGGCCGGTGGCAGCCTCGCGCTGATGGGCGAGTCGGGCAGTGGCAAAAGCACGCTGCTGCATCTGGTGGCGGGGCTGGACAAGGTCGACAGCGGCAGCATTCGCAGCGGCGAACATCGCCTGGAAGCCATGAGCGAAGCGCAACTGGCGAACTGGCGGCGCACGGAAATCGGTCTGGTGTTTCAGCAGTTCAACCTGATCGGCAGCCTGCGCGTGGAAGACAACCTTGCCTTTCAGGCGCGCCTCGCCGGGCGCCATGAGCCGCGCTGGCAAGCGCATCTGGTGCAGCGTCTGGGTCTGGGCGATCTGCTCTCGCGGTATCCCGAGCAACTCTCTGGCGGCCAGCAGCAACGAGTCGCATTGGGCCGCGCATTGGCTTCGCAGCCGAAACTGCTGTTGGCCGATGAACCCACCGGCAGCCTCGATGAAGCGACCAGCGATGAGGTGCTGCGGCTGTTGCTGGAATTGCTCGATGACACGCCGACGACTTTGTTGATGGTCACTCACAGTCAGCGCGTTGCGGCGCGTCTGGCTCAGCGCGTGGTGTTGTCGAACGGACGGGTCGCCTGATGATCTGGCGGCAAACCCTGCGCGCGCTGCTCAGCCACTGGCGGCGCCATCCCGTGCAGTTTTTCAGTGTGCTGACCGGGCTGTGGCTGGCCACCAGTCTGCTCACTGGCGTCGAGGCGCTGAACAGTCAGGCGCGCGACAGCTACGCGCGGGCCAGCCAGATGATCGGCGGTGAACCACAGGCCAGCCTGAGCACGCCAAATGGGGCACTCTTTCCCCAGCGCTGGTTTATCGAATTGCGCCGTCAGGGCTGGCCGGTGTCGCCGGTGTTGCAGGGCCGGCTGACGCTCAAGGGCCACGAAGACCAGCGGATTCAAGTGATGGGCATCGAGCCGGTGTCGCTGCCGTCGGATTCCGCAGTAGCCGGGCAGGCGATGCCGATCGAGCGCATCGTCGAATTTTTCAGCCCGCCGGGCAGCACCTGGATTTCCCCGGACACGATGCAAATGCTCGGCTTGCGCGAAGGCGATACACCGCGAACCGTGAACGGCCAAACCCTGCCGCCGCTGCTCGCGCAGAAGGACATGGCGCCGGGCCTGTTACTGGTCGACATCGGCGCAGCGCAAAGACTGCTCGACCAACCCGAGCAATTGTCGCGATTGCTGCTGCCCAAGGACTTTCATCAGGAATTACCAGCGAGTTTCACCGATCGCTTGCAGCTCAAGAGCAGCGGCGAAGAAAACAATCTCGCGCGGCTGACCGAGAGCTTTCATCTCAATCTCGATGCTTTGGGATTTCTCTCGTTTCTGGTCGGCCTGTTCATCGTCCACGCTGCCATCGGCCTCGCTCTGGAACAGCGCCGAGGCTTGCTGCGCACGTTGCGTGCCTGTGGCGTCAGTGCACGAATGCTGATCGCGTGTCTGGTGGTTGAACTGGGTGTGCTGGCGCTGATCGGTGGATTGTTCGGTGTGATCAGCGGCTATTGGCTGGCCAGCGTGCTGCTGCCGGACGTCGCCGCCAGCCTGCGCGGTCTGTATGGCGCGGAAGTGGCGGGGCAGTTGCGTTTGAGTCCCTGGTGGTGGTTCAGCGGCATCGGTCTGAGTCTGCTCGGCGCTTTGCTGGCCGGGGCCAACAGTCTGCTGCGGGCGGCGCGCCTGCCATTGCTGGCGGTGGCCGATCCGCAGGCGTGGCATCAACAGTATTCGCGCTGGTTGCGCCGACAGGGTTGGCTGGCGACAGCGCTGCTGACAATTGCGCTGGCGGCGCTGATCTGGGGCGACAGCCTGAGCAGCGGTTTCGTGCTGATGGCCGGGCTGTTGCTCGGTGCCGCGCTGGCCTTGCCGGTGCTGCTCAGCGCGTTGTTGAACCCGTTGCTCGGGCGTAGTCGGTCGGTGCTCGGCCAGTGGTTTCTCGCCGACTGCCGCCAGCAACTGCCAGCCCTGAGTCTGGCGCTGATGGCGCTGCTGCTGGCGCTCGCCGCCAATATCGGCGCCGGCAGCATGACCGCCGGTTTTCGCCAGACCTTCAACGACTGGCTCGAACAACGCCTGAGCGCCGAGTTGTACATCAACCCGGCCAATCCGGCGCAGGCCCGCGAGATGCACAATTGGCTCAAGCAGCAGCCCAACGTGACCGCGGTGCTGCCCAACTGGCAGGTTTCGGTGACGCTGCAAGGCTGGCCGGCCGATGTCTACGGCATCATCGACCACTCGTACTATCGCCAGCATTGGCCGTTGCTCGACAGCAGTGGCAGCGATCCGTGGGGCAAACTGGCCACGGATGATGCGGTGATGCTCAGCGAACAACTGGCACGACGCCTCAAGTTGCGGCCGGGCGAGCATCTGAACATTCCCACGCCAAACGGCACGTGGTCGCCGCGTATCGTCGGCATCTACGCTGACTACGGCAATCCGAAGGGGCACGTGCTGATCAGCAGCGAGCACCTGTTGCGCGGCTGGCCGCAACTCACGCCCAACCGCTTCAATTTGCGAATCGACCCAGCGCAGATTCCGGCGCTGCTCAACGCCTTGCAGGCGCGCTTTGAGCTGGATGACAACCGCATCGTCGATCAGGCGCGGCTCAAGGGCTGGTCGGTGCAGGTCTTCGAACGCACATTTGCCGCGACGGCGGCGTTGAACAGCCTGACCTTGGCCGTGGCTGGCGTGGCGCTGTTCATCAGTCTGCTGACCCAGAGCCAGAGTCGTCTCAGTCAACTCGCACCGCTGTGGGCGCTGGGCGTGACGCGCAAACAATTGATGCTGCTCAACCTCGGCCAGACCTGGCTGCTCGCCGTATTGACGTTGCTGTTGGCGCTGCCGCTGGGCATTGCTTTGGCGTGGTGCCTGGATGCGGTGATCAATGTGCAGGCATTCGGCTGGCGCTTGCCGTTGCGGGTGTTTCCGTTGCAGTTGTTGCAACTGATGGGCCTGGCCTTGCTGGCGACTCTGTTGGCTTCGGCATGGCCGCTGTATTCGCTGTACCGCACACAACCGGCGGACTTGCTGAGGACGTTTGCCCATGAGGACTAAATGGCTCGTGCTGATGATTGCGCTGCTGCTCGGTGGCTGCGATCAGCCTGCACCCGAGGAGAAGGGTTTTGCCGGCATGGGCGATCAGGCGCAATCGTTCACCCCGGTGGTGCCCGGTCGGGTATTCAGCTTCCCCGCCGATCACGGCGCGCATGATGGTTTTCGCATCGAGTGGTGGTACGTCACCGCCAATCTCAAGGATCAGCAGGGCAATGATTTCGGCGTGCAATGGACGCTGTTTCGCAGCGCCCTGAAACCCGTCGCGGAGCAGGCCGGTTGGGGCAACCAAACGATCTGGCTGGGCCATGCGGCGGTCACTTCGCCCTCGGTGCACCACGCCGCCGAGCGCTACGCCCGGGGCGGAGTAGGCCAGGCCGGCGTGCGCCTGGCGCCGTTCGAAGCGTGGATCGATGACTGGATGTTTGCCAGTCAGGCGCAGGATCCGTTGCGCGATATGCAACTCAGTGCTCGTGACAAGAATTTCGCTTATCAACTGCGCCTCACCTCCAGCCGCCCGCTGGTGCTGCAAGGCGACAACGGTTTCAGCCAGAAATCCGAAGAAGGTCAGGCCTCGTATTACTACAGCCAGCCATTTTTCCAGGCCAGCGGCACGCTGCAGATCGACGGCCAGACCTACAGCGTCAGCGGCCCGGCGTGGCTCGATCGCGAGTGGAGCAGTCAGCCACTCACCGCCAATCAAACTGGCTGGGACTGGTTCTCGCTGCATCTGGACAGCGGCGAACATGTGATGCTTTACCGCATGCGGCAGAAGGACGGCGCGCCTTATCTGACCGGCACCTGGATCGCCGCTGACGGGCAGATTCAGACATTGCACAGCGAGCAGATCAGCCTAGTGCCGCAGGATACGGCCAAGGTGGCTGATCGGCCGATGCCGGTGAAATGGTCGATCCGCATTCCCGACAAGCAACTCGATATCAGCGTTGACGCGATCAACCGCAATGCCTGGATGGATTTGCGTATTCCGTATTGGGAGGGGCCGGTGAAGATTGACGGCAGCCATCCTGGCCAGGGCTATCTGGAAATGACCGGGTATTAACGGCGGCACCGCTTTCTTCCCTGTGGGAACGAGCCTGCTCGCGAAAGCGGTTCTCCAAACGGCCCATATTTCCGCTTTTACCCCATCCCTGTGGGAGTTGGCTGACCAGCGAGGCCGGCCGGCCGACCTGTCTCTGGTTGATATACGCCTGTCTCACTGGGCATGAAACGCAACCTGATTGCGCCCCGCAGCCTTCGCCTGATACAGCTGCTGATCGGCACGTTTGATCAGCGTCGTATGGTTGTTGTCTGCCGGATCTGCCAGGCCGAGGCCAATACTCACGGTAACGTTGCCGACGCCGGGAAACTGCGCTTCGGCCACCGCTGCGCGAATCTTTTCCGCGACGACTTCCGGGGTGTCGGGTTGCGCGACTTCCGGCAGCAGTACGGCGAACTCTTCGCCGCCGTAGCGGGCGACGAAATCGGTGCTGCGTACGCTGTTCTGGATCAAGGTCGCCAGTTGTTGCAGGACCTCGTCACCGACCGCGTGGCCGTGGCTGTCATTGATGCGTTTGAAGCGGTCGGCATCGATCAGCAGCAGGGCAAACGGGCGTCCGGTGCGTCGGGACAGCAGCGAGTAGTCAGTGATTTTTTCGTCAAACCGGCGACGGTTGTAAACGCCGGTCAGGCCGTCGTGAGTGGCCAGGCTCAGCAGCTCGGCGTTGGCCTCGGTGAGTGCGGCGGTGCGTTGTGCCACGGTGTCTTCCAGCGAGGCGTTGGCTTCTTGCAGTTCGCGCTCCTTGCCGAGCAGTGACTGTGTCATTGCGTCGATGGACTGGCCGAGCTGGGCGATTTCCAGTACCGGATGCTGGAGCTGGAACTGCGCGCCGGACTGGTTGTTCTGCACCTGTTTGGCCGAGTGCGCGAGTTGTTCGATCGGCCGGCTCAGGTACAGCGCCAGGTAATAAGCCACGAGACCGAAAACGATTGCAGCGAAAACGCCGAGGATCAGCAATTCGTATTGCAGCATCCGCGCCGGTTGCAGCGCAGTCTCCAATGGCTGGCGAATGGCGATCGACCATGATAGCGCCGTGCCCGATGGCGTCGGCACGGTGACCATGCTGGTCAGGTAACCGTTGGCCGCCGTCCAGCCCGGCAATACCGAACCGCCGATCGCCAGCTGTTGGCCCATCAGCGCTTCGGGGTAGAGCACCTTGCCATCGTGGTCGACGATCAGCGCCTGGATATCCGGTGCCGAGTTCTTGTGTGAAAACGCCGCCGACTCGACGATGCGCGTCACCCAACTCCAGTGCGCATGTGCACCCAGCACGCCGATCACCTGTCCTTCGGCATTGTGGATTGGCGCGGCAAAATCGATGAAGCGCAGCGGCTCGCCGTTGGGCAGGCCCGGCAACAACTTGGCCAGCAACACTGCTTCGTGGGGATCGCCGGTGTATTGCCGGCGCAGGCCGATCTGGAACCACGGGCGTTTTTGTACTGATTGACCGACCAGCAGATCATTGACCGCCTGGCGAACGTTGCCCTCGGCGTCGGTGACGCCCATCCACGCATATTCGGCGCGCGCCTGGGTACGCAACTGCATCGACTTGAGGATGGCTGGATTGTCCAGATCGCCACGCTCCAGATGCGGCGCGCGACTGAGCAGATAGACCTCCAGTTGCCGCTCGCGCAGTTGCTCACCCAATAACGTCGCCGCCGCGCGCGCCGTGTTCAGCAAGGCGTTGCCGCTGGCCTGCTTCATTTGTTCGGTGGCGATATGACCGACATAAAAGCCGACGCTCAATAACGTCAGCAGGGACAAACCGCCGAACCACAGGGTGAGATGGCTACGCAGACTGGCTTTGAACATGGAGGCGGGTGTCTGTCTTTATTGAAGTGGCGCCATGGTATGCGACATCGCCGACGGCGGGCCAGCGAACGGGTTCAAGTAAATACAAAGAAGATTGATGCCAATGAGCCATCATTTTGGTTAGAATGCGCGCCGCCCGAGAGACGGATCCCGGGCGTTCCCCCATGGAGTTTTACTGTGAAATACCTCAGCAAAGTAGTCGCCGCCGCACTGTTCGGTGTGGTTCTGGCAGGTTGCACCGGCGCCCCGATGAAAACCGCCCATTACGACAGCAACCAATACACCGTGGTTGGCCACAGCGAAGCATCGGCCACCGGCCTGCTGCTGTTTGGCATCATCCCTATCCGCCAGAACAGCCGATTTGTGCGCGCGCAAAACGCGGCCATCCAAGCCAAGGGCGGCGATGCAATGATCAACACGCAGGTTCAGGAAAACTGGTTCTGGGCCTGGGTTCTGACCGGCTACACCACCACCATCTCCGGTGACGTGGTCAAGCTGAAAACCGCGCAATAAGCGACGGCTGAATGCAAAAAAGCCCGGCTGATCAGGCCGGGCTTTTTCATGGGTGTTGCGGTCATGCAGTAGATTCATGCAACGCGGCGCTCGATCAGACGATCCGAACCACCTTCAGCAACGCGGCGTTCGAGCAGACGATCCGAACCACCTTCAGCAACACGGCGCTCGATCAGACGATCCGAACCGCCTTCAGCAACGCGGCGGTCGATCAGG
>NZ_WBRZ01000175.1:0-12168 GCF_008923895.1 Pseudomonas sp. GXM4 | reverse complement strand
TGACCGTTCGCATGAACTCTAAAGTTGCGGCAGACGTATTGCTCGGCCCGTCTGTCGCGTCTTCTCCCGGTTCAGGCGAGAAGTCTTGCCTTACTCGGCTTTCAGGCCGTCAGCGGAGACCGCTTTAACGCCTTTGATTTTCTTGGCAATGCCTACGGCGACTTCTTTCTGCGACTCGGTTACCGCAGTGGTCGACGACAGGGAAACTACACCCTTGTTGGTTTCGACTTTGATGTCGGTGCCTGGAATGCCTTTTTCGGTAACCAGGTCAGCTTTGACCTTGGTGGTGATCCAGGTGTCGCTGGTATCTTGTTTCATTTCGGTAACTTCACCGGCAGCCAGAACCATTGGCGCTTGGGTAGCCTGAGCGGACTGGGCGAAAGCGCCACCAGCCATGGTCAGGGTCAGAGCGGTAGCAGCGGCAGTGATAGCGAACTTCTTCATACGAGTAACTCCTGTTTTTACTGGAAGTCTGCTGTAACGCTTGTCAGCAGGGTTACCGGAGATATTGCGAACGCTGTGCCAACTTTTTCGGCCGAATAAAATCCTTTTAAAACAACAAGTTATGAAAAACACTGATTTTCGTTTTCATGCAAAATGCATGACTCAACGCAATTTCGCATGCAAGTTGCGGTTTTTCGGAAAGTTCATAAGCTGCTGAAATTATTGGAGCTTTTGTGAAGTGTCGGGATATGAAAATGCCCCGCAGGCGGGGCATCTGGCCTCATATTCGTAATCAGGCGCCGCTACCAGGGCAACCTCTAGGTGCGTATTCGTTATTAACTGTTGAAGTGCATGTCCATACGCCAGACGTGGCGCCCGTAGTCGAACCGGAACGAGAGAGAGTAACTGTTCTACCCAATACCGGACCCGGTGCATTGAGCAGGGTACAGGTAATCGAACCTTCGCCAGTCGCCGCTGTACCTGTTACTGCCAACGTACAGTTTGAAGTGGTAGTCGTACCGTTAGCCACATTTGCCAGACTCGGCACGGTGCCTTGATTGATCGTGTCCTCGAACGGCACTTTCAATGCACTAATCTCCGCCAACCCCGCCGTGACCTTCGACCGCGCCTGATACTTCGAATACTGAGGCAGGGCGATAGTCGCCAGAATGCCGATGATCGCCACGACGATCAGCAGCTCGATCAATGTGAAACCTTGTTGTTTTTTCATAGACACGCTCCATGCATGAGTCGAAATCTCATGATCTGAACAAGGCTCAGCACAGCCCATGCCAACGCCTTTCAGGCCCCGCCTGCTGGGCGCGCGCAATTTTCTGCGCCGTTTCCTACAACCCGCAACCGCACTATCTGACACTTTTTGTCACCTGCACCGGCCGTGTTTGGCGCTGTCACTTGACTAGGCTATAAGTCATGAACGGCAAGCGTGCGGAATCCCCATGAATGACATCGCTCTGAGCGGTCTGGCCAAGCAATTGGTCCAGGCCGAACTGCTCACGGAAACAAGCGCCCGGCAATCCTGGGCGCAGGCCCAGCGCAATCGCGTGTCGCTGGTCAATTACCTGGTACACAACAAGCTGGTCAACAGCCGGCAGATCGCCGAGATCGCCTCGGAACATTTCGGCATGGCCCTGCTCGATCTCAGCTGCCTCGACAAGGAGACTCAGCCCAGGGGCCTGGTCAGTGAAAAACTGGTTCGTCAGCATTGCGCCCTGCCCTTGTGGCGGCGCGGCAATAAATTGTTCGTGGGCCTTTCCGACCCGAGCAATCAGCAGGCGATCAGCGACATCCAGTTCAGCACCGGCCTGAGTACCGAAGCGATTCTGGTCGAGGACGACAAACTCAGCGACGCCATCGACAAGTTCTTCGACAGCCACGCCTCTGGACTGGAGGAAATGGCCGATGTCGATCTCGACGGCCTCGACGTCGAGTCGATTGATGACAACAAACAGGACGTGATCGGCGGCCTCGATGCCGACGACGCCCCGGTCGTGCGCTTCGTGCACAAGATGCTGCTCGATGCGATCAAGAGTGGCTCTTCCGACCTGCACTTCGAGCCGTACGAAAAAAACTACCGGGTGCGCATGCGCACCGACGGCATGCTGCGCGAGGTGGCCAAGCCGCCGATCCAGTTGGCCGGGCGTATTGCCGCACGTTTGAAGGTCATGGCCAGTCTGGATATTTCCGAACGACGCAAACCCCAGGACGGGCGGATCAAAATGCGCCTGTCGAAAAGCAAATCCATCGATTTTCGCGTCAACACCTTGCCGACCCTGTGGGGCGAAAAAGTGGTGATCCGGATTCTCGACCCGTCCAGTGCACAAATGGGCATCGACGCCTTGGGTTACGAAGCCGAGCAAAAGGCTTTGTACCTGGCTGCGCTGAAACAGCCGCAAGGAATGATTCTGGTCACCGGCCCCACCGGCTCCGGTAAAACCGTGTCGCTGTACACCGGGCTGAATATCCTCAACACCGTCGACATCAATATTTCCACCGCCGAAGACCCGGTGGAAATCAACATGGAGGGCATCAACCAGGTCAACGTCAATCCCCGCCAAGGGCTGGACTTTGCCCAGGCGCTGCGCTCGTTTCTGCGTCAGGACCCGGACGTGATCATGGTCGGCGAGATCCGCGATCTGGAAACCGCCGAGATCGCGATCAAGGCCGCGCAGACCGGCCACCTGGTGCTGTCGACCCTGCACACCAATAGCGCGGCGGAAACCCTCACGCGCCTGCACAACATGGGCATTCCCGGTTTCAACATTGCCACCTCGGTCAGCCTGATCATCGCCCAGCGTCTGGCGCGCAAATTGTGCGCGCACTGCAAGCGACCGCTGGAAATCCCGCACGAAACCTTGCTCAAGGAAGGCTTCCCCGAGGAACGCATCGGTCATTTCACGATCTACGAGCCGGTCGGTTGCGATCACTGCAACGGCGGTTACAAGGGACGCGTGGGGATTTATGAAGTGGTAAAGAACACACCGGACCTGCAACGGTTGATCATGGCCGAAGGCAATTCGCTGGAAATCGACATCCAGATGCGCCGCGACGGCTTCGCCGATCTGCGCACTTCCGGGCTGCACAAGGCGATGCAAGGCATCACCAGCCTTGGGGAAATCAACCGGGTCACCAAGGATTGAACATGGCGGTCAAGGCAGCGAAAGTCAGCGTTTACGCCTGGGAAGGCACCGACCGCAAAGGCAGTAAAGTCAGCGGCGAGTTGAGCGGGCAGAACCCCGCACTGATCAAGGCGCAGCTGCGCAAACAAGGGATCAACCCGGGCAAGGTGCGCAAGAAATCCGCCTCCCTGCTGAGCTTGGGCAAACGCATCAAACCGCAGGACATCGCCCTGTTCACCCGGCAGATGGCAACGATGATGAAAGCCGGTGTACCGCTGTTGCAGTCCTTCGACATCATCGGCGAGGGCTTCGAAAACCCGGCCATGCGCAAACTGGTCGATGAGGTCAAACAGGAAGTTGCCGCCGGTAACAGTTTCGCCACGGCCCTGCGCAAGAAGCCGCAATACTTCGACGAGTTGTACTGCAACCTGGTCGACGCCGGCGAACAGTCCGGTGCCCTCGACACCTTGCTCGAACGAGTGGCGACCTATAAGGAAAAAAGCGAAGCGCTCAAGGCCAAGATCAAGAAGGCCATGACCTACCCCACCGCCGTGGTGCTGGTGGCGGCGGTGGTGACCGGCATTCTGCTGGTCAAGGTGGTGCCGCAGTTTCAGTCGGTATTCTCCGGGTTCGGCGCCGAACTGCCGGGCTTCACCCTGATGATCATCAGCCTGTCGGAATTCATGCAGCAGTGGTGCTGGGCGATTCTGTTTGCACTGGTGGCAGCGTTTTTCGGCACTCGCCACGCGTTGAAGACATCGCAGGCCCTGCGCGACCGGCGCGATGCCTGGCTGCTGAAGCTGCCACTGGTGGGCACCTTGATGTACAAGTCCGCCGTTGCACGCTTTGCCCGCACCCTGTCGACCACTTTCGCCGCCGGTGTGCCGCTGGTCGAAGCACTGGATTCGGTGGCGGGCGCCACCGGCAACGTGGTGTTCAAGCGCGCGGTGCTACGGGTTCGGCAGGACGTCTCGACCGGCATGCAGCTCAACTTCTCGATGCGCAGCACCGGTGTGTTTCCGAACATGGCGGTGCAGATGACCGCCATCGGCGAGGAGTCCGGGGCACTGGATGACATGCTCGACAAGGTCGCCGGTTTTTATGAAGCGGAAGTCGATAACATGGTCGACAACCTCACCAGCCTGATGGAGCCGTTCATCATGGTGGTGCTGGGGGTCATCGTCGGTGGTCTGGTGGTGGCCATGTACCTGCCGATCTTCCAACTCGGCTCAGCGATCTGACATGCCTATCGACGAACTGTTTGCCGTGTATCCGCTGGCCTTCGTGGTCAGCGCGCTGCTGCTCGGGCTGGTGGTCGGCAGCTTCCTCAATGTTGTGGTCTGGCGCTTGCCGAAAATGCTTGAGCGTGACTGGCGCCAGCAAGCCCATGATGTGCTCGGCCTGCCCACTGAAACGCCCGTGCCGACCTACAACCTGATGCTGCCGCATTCCGCGTGCCCGCATTGCGGACATCGGATCCGCCCGTGGGAAAACATTCCGCTGCTCAGTTACCTGTGCCTGCGCGGGCGCTGCTCGGCCTGTTCGGCGCCGATCAGTAGACGTTACCCGCTGACCGAACTGGCCTGCGGCCTGCTCTCGGCATTCATCGCCTGGCATCTGGGCTTCGGCTGGCCGGCGAGCTTGCTGATTTTGCTGACGTGGGGCTTGCTGGCGATGAGTCTGATCGACTGCGAACATCAACTGCTGCCCGATGTGCTGGTGCTGCCGCTGCTGTGGCTGGGGCTGATCGTCAACAGCTTCGGCGTGTTCGTGGCGTTGCCAGATGCATTGTGGGGCGCGGTGGCGGGTTATCTGGCGCTGTGGTCGGTGTTCTGGCTGTTCAAACTGCTCACTGGCAAGGACGGCATCGGTCATGGCGATTTCAAGCTGTTGGCCTTGCTTGGCGCTTGGGGTGGCTGGCAGATTCTGCCGCTGACGATTCTGTTGTCATCCTTGGTGGGGGCGATTTTGGGCGTCGTCATGCTGCGCCTGCGCGCCCAGGAAACCTCGACGCCGATCCCCTTCGGGCCCTTTCTGGCAATTGCCGGCTGGATTGCCTTGCTCTGGGGTGGTCAAATAACCGACTTCTATTGGCAGTCTGTCGGTTTGAAATGAATACCCCTGTGGAAAAACCCTGGATCCTCGGCCTGACCGGCGGCATCGGCAGCGGCAAAAGCGCGGCGGCGCAGCACTTCATTGACCTCGGCGTGCACGTGGTGGACGCTGATCATGCGGCGCGCTGGGTAGTCGAGCCGGGGCGTCCGGCGCTGGCGAAAATCGCCGAGCATTTCGGTTCCGGCGTGTTGCAGTCCGATGGCACGCTGGACCGCGCCGCCCTGCGCAAACTGATTTTTGAAGAGCCCGAACAGCGACGTTGGCTCGAAGCGCTGCTGCATCCGTTGATCGGCGAGGAAATCGCTCATCATCTGGCGCAGGCAAAATCGCCTTACGCGATTCTGGTTTCACCGTTGCTGATCGAATCCGGGCAATACGCGATGACCCAGCGCATTCTGGTCATCGATGCGCCGCAACCACTGCAGATCGAACGCACCTTGCAGCGTGACCAGACCAGCGAAGCGCAGGTGCAGGCGATCCTCAAGGCGCAATCGAGCCGTGAAGACCGCGTGAGCCGTGCCGACGATGTGATCGTCAACGACCGCGACCTCGCCTGGCTGCACAGCGAGGTCGAGCGTCTGCATCACTTTTATCTGACTTTATCCGGAGGCCAAGCATGAGCCAGATTCCAACCGTTGAATGCCCGACCTGCGGCGCCCCCGTCGAATTCACCCCGGCGAACAAATTCCGTCCGTTCTGCTCCGACCGCTGCAAACTGATCGACCTCGGCGCCTGGGCCTCGGAAGAACACAAGATTCCGGTCGCCCCGGATGCCGAAGACGAGCTGTTTTCCGGCGATTTCGATCCGCGTCACTGATCGCTGATCAGGGCCGCATAAAGCCGTAGTCCTGACTGTCGTAGAGGTTCTCCGCGAGAAAGCGCAACTCGTCGGCCAGGTCTTCGGCATTGCGCACTGCCTTGCTCTGCTGCACCACGGCGCTGAGCAGGGCGCGCAAACTCAGGCCCGGGTCAAAGCCCACCTCCTGCGCCAGTTCCAGACTCTGCCGGGTTTCCTGCCGCGCCCATTCGTAAACGCCCATGCCACTGCTCCTGAAGGGATTTGCGCGAGCATGAAATCTCTGCGGCATGGCCGGTTTGATGTGGATCAAGACTTCGGATCGTCGTCCTTCCACGGCGCTGAAAGGTAACGGGTGCGGTTGAAGGTCTCCAGCCATTCCGGGCAGAACACCACCAACGCGCTGACAACCATGCCGTTGATAAAGGCCTCGGGAAACAGCAGCAACCACAGGTAGCCGACGAAATCTTCCAGCCATTCCGGCATGGCGAAGAGGCCGTCGTACCACAGCAGTGTCAGGCTGAGGATCAGGCACAACAGGCCTGACAACGCAGCGGCGAAGAAGCCGGAACAGAAGATGTAAACGAACGGATTTCGTGGCTGCGCACGCTCGACCAGAATCGCCACGCATTCGGTGATCAGCACTGGCAGCAGAATCAGCAACGCGCCATTGACGCCCACCGCAGCCAGGTCCTGACGCCCCAGCAGCACCAGCCCCATCTGCGCAACCAGCCCGCCGACGATCGCCAGCGGCCAATCGAGCAGCAGCGTCACCGCCGTCATGCCGATGAAGTGATAAGACACGCCGGTGTCGAAATCCCTGCGCACCAGCCACAGCAGAAACAGCGCGAACACCGTGCCGAACAGCAAGTGCTGCCGGCGACTGTCGCTGAACAGCTCGACCCATGGCGCACGCATGATCGCCCAGAGCAGCACCGGCAGATAAATCAGCCAGCCGAGTGTCAGGCTTGCCGAGGACAGCAGTTCGGCACCGATCATGATTCCCTCACCTTCTCCATGGGCTTACCGCTTTGTCGCAGTCTACACCGCCGATGTATGTGCACCAGTCGATGCAAAGCTATCTGCTTGTCGCATTTGGACGCTAAGCTTGGGCTTATGGATGATTCAGATTATTTACGCCTGCTGACCATCGCGGCCGAGCAGGCCAATGCGTTCCTGTCCAATGCCCGCAAATGGGAGCGTGAGCGTTGGGTCTGCCAGCGCCTGCTGCAAGGTCTGAACATCCCCTACCGCGCCGACGAATTCGCCCCGGCCGGTGAGCCGCCGGACGTATTGTTCCGCGATGCCAATTTCGAAGTTTTTTTCGTCCTCGATGAAGGCCGCCGTCTCAATGATGAATGGCGCGACGAATTGCAGCGTCGGCGCAGCGCGTTCTCCCTGAGCCAACTGGTGCGCCGCGAAGCCAAACCCAAGCGCATCCCGGCCAATGAATTTCTCCTGCGTCTGGCGCCAACCCTGCGCAAGAAGGCGCACAATTACAAGGAACGCGGCATGGATCTGGGTGAACTGGACATCATCGCCTTCGCCAGCCTCAAGCGCGAAGTGCTCGACCTCAACAGTCATTTCCCGCCACCGACCGAATATCTGCGTCAGGGCTGGCGCTCGCTGTCGCTGGTCGGCCCGACATTCGCCCGTGTGCTGTTCGCCCATCCCGACGCACCGGACTTTCTGCGCAGCAACCTCGGCCGCAGCATTGTGTTCGACGTGGGCATCAGCCTGTGACGCCGCTGCAGCAGTTGATCGCCGAGGTTCCGCAAACCGGTCGTGTGCGCTGGATCGGTGTGCGTCCAGAATCCCGTGGGCCGATGCTTGAGCTGGACGCGGTCGAGGCGCGGCTGGAAGCCGGGCTCACCGGCGACCACGCCCGCCCGGGCGTTCGCAATGCGCGACAGGTGACGCTGATCCAGTGGGAGCACCTGGCGGTGATCAGCGCATTGATGGGCCGTCCCGATGACCAGCCGGTCCGGCCTGAAGATCTGCGGCGCAATCTCGTTATAAGCGGAATCAATTTGTTTAGCCTGAAGGGGCGGCGCTTTCGCATCGGGCAAGCGATACTCGAAACCACTGGCTGGTGTCAGCCCTGCGCACGCTTGCAGAACAATCTCGGGCCGGGCACGTTTCAAGCCGTGCGCGGGCATGGCGGGATCACCGCCCGGGTGTTACAAAGCGGCATCATTCGCCTCGACGATAGCGTGTGCGTCGAACCGGTCCCGGACAGCGGCTACGCTGCGTTCAATCCGGGCTGAAAACCGCTGTAGCCTGTGCTCATTCAGTAACGTCTACCTGACGAGGCAAATATGACCAGCCGCCTGAACCCCGAAGACCAAAAGCATGTCGAAGAGTACCTGCAATTGTCCCAACACCGTGTCGAGCGCCGGCCTTTCCGGCCGTGGATGCTCCTGGTGCTGGTGCTGGCAGTGACCATTGGTCTGGGCCTGTTGAGCCGATTTATCAGTTACCTGACGTTATGAGCTGCCTTGCGCTCCCTCGGGTAACCGCACCGATTTCCTTTAAAAACCTTGCGAGTTATCCCTATGTCCCATCGTATTGTCATTGTCGGCGGCGGCGCCGGCGGTCTGGAGTTGGCTACCCGTCTGGGTAAGACTCTGGGCAAGCGCGGCACGGCCAGCGTGATGCTGGTCGACGCGAACCTGACCCACATCTGGAAGCCGCTGCTGCACGAAGTGGCCGCCGGTTCCCTGAACTCCTCCGAAGACGAACTCAACTATGTCGCCCAGGCGAAATGGAACCACTTCGAGTTCCAGCTCGGGCGCATGAGCGGGCTCGATCGCGCGCAGAAGAAAATCCAGTTGGCCGCGACCTATGACGAAAACGGCGTCGAGCTGGTGCCGGCGCGTGAAGTGGCTTATGACTCGCTGGTGATCAGCGTGGGCAGCACCACCAACGATTTCGGCACCCAGGGCGCGGCGCAGCATTGCCTGTTCCTCGATACGCGCAAACAGGCTGAGCGCTTCCACCAGCAATTGCTCAACCATTATCTGCGCGCCCACGCCGGGCAGACCGACGTGGTCGAGCAGATCAGCGTGGCCATCGTCGGCGCTGGCGCCACTGGCGTCGAACTGGCGGCAGAGCTGCACAACGCCGCCCATGAATTGGCCGCGTATGGTCTGGACCGGATCAAACCGGAAAACATGCACATCACGTTGATCGAAGCCGGCCCACGGGTGCTGCCTGCCCTGCCGGAGCGCATCAGCGGGCCGGTGCATAAAACCCTGGAAAAGCTCGGGGTCAATGTGATGACCAACGCAGCAGTCAGCGAAGTGACTGCCGACAGCCTGATCACCGCCGATGGCAACGAGATCAAGGCCAGCCTGAAAGTCTGGGCTGCCGGCATTCGCGCACCGGGTTTCCTCAAGGACATCGACGGTCTGGAGACCAACCGCATCAATCAGCTGCAAGTGCTGCCGACTCTGCAAACCACTCGCGACGAAAACATCTTTGCCTTCGGTGACTGCGCGGCGTGCCCTCAACCGGGCACTGATCGCAACGTGCCGCCACGGGCACAAGCGGCGCATCAACAAGCCTCGTTGCTGGCCAAGTCGCTGAAACTGCGCATCGAAGGCAAGACCCTGCCGGAGTACAAGTACACCGACTATGGCTCGCTGATCTCGCTGTCGCGTTTTTCTGCTGTGGGTAACTTGATGGGTAACCTGACCGGCAGCGTCATGCTCGAAGGCTGGCTGGCGCGGATGTTCTATGTGTCGCTGTACCGCATGCACCAGATGGCACTGTACGGCCCGTTTCGCACGGCGATGCTGATGCTGGGCAGCAAGATTGGTCGTGGCACCGAACCGCGTCTGAAGCTGCACTAAGGCCAACGTCTGTGGGAGCTGGCTTGCCAGCGATGGCGCCGGGTCAGTTGATATTTCTGTTGCCTGACCCACCGCTATCGCGGGCAAGCCCGGCTCCCACAGGTTTTCGTACTGCTCGAAGATCCGGCGCATTCGCGAGCAGCCTCGCTCCCACCTTTGATCTTTATTCCAAGCCCCGCATCGCGCGGGGCTTTTTATTGGCTGTCGATCACAGCTGGAACCGCCGCACCATGCCCTGTAGCGCATTGGCCAGTTGCGACAGTTCGTGGCTCGACGCGCTGGTCTGATCAGCACCCGCAGCCGAACGCACCGACAGGTCGCGAATATTCACCAGATTGCGATCCACTTCCCGCGCCACCTGCGCCTGCTCCTCGGCAGCGCTGGCGATCACCAGGTTGCGCTCGTGAATCTCGTGCACCGACGCCGTGATCGTCACCAACGCCTCACCTGCCCGCTCTGCGAGAACCAGCGTACTCGCCGCACGAGATGCGCTGGCCTGCATTGACTCCAGCGCCTGGCTCGAACCGCTGCGCATGCCTTGCACCATCTGTTCGATTTCCTGCGTCGATTGCTGGGTGCGATACGCCAGCGCGCGCACCTCATCGGCTACCACCGCAAAGCCGCGACCGCTTTCGCCCGCACGCGCTGCTTCGATGGCAGCGTTGAGCGCCAGCAGATTGGTCTGCTCGGCGATGGCGCGAATCACGTCCAGAACCTTACCGATGTCTTGCGATTGATTGGCCAGCGACTGCACCAGTTCACCGGTGTTCTGCACATCACTGGCCAGCGCATTGATCGCGCTGGCGGTTTCGCTGACGCGCTCCTGGCCCAATTGCGCCGACTGACTGGACTGGCGCGTGGCATCGGACGTCGACACCGCGTTGCGCGCGACCTCCTCCACCGCAGCGGTCATCTCGTTAACCGCAGTGGCGGCCTGTTCGATTTCGTTGTTCTGCTCTTGCAAGCCTTGGGTGCTGTCGACGGTAACGGCGCTCAGTTCATCCGCGGCGGTGGCCAGTTGCGTAGCTGAGCCGCTGATACCTTGCAGGGTCTCGCGCAGGTTCTGTTGCATCGTCGCCAAGGCCTTGAGCAAGCGGCTGACTTCGTCATTGCCATGGGTTTCGATCGGTCGGGTTAGATCGCCCTTAGCGACACTTTCAGCGGCATCCACGGCGCTGCTCAGCGGGCGCACGATACTGCGCGTGAGCAACATCGCCAGCGCCACCGTGGCCAGCGCTGCCAAGGCAATGAAAAGAGTAACGATGGTGCGCGAGGTTTCATAATGCGCGGCGGACTTCTCGCTTTCGGCAGCGACCTGGCGGGCGAACAGATCGGCGAGATCATTGAGCTGTTTGCCGGAGCCGTCGACCACGGTCTTCATGTCAACCAGCAGCAATTTGGTCAGCTCGTCACGCTTGCCTTGCTCGGCAAGGGTGAATGACTGGGCAATGCCAGTGCGATAGGCGGCGAAGGTTTTCTTGAACTGGTCATACAGCTGCTGACCTTCGGCAGTGTCGACCAGTTTGTCGTAGGCGGCGATCTTCTCGCTCAGTTCCTTGTCGCGGGTGTCCATCTGGCCGCGATAGGTGGCGATATTGGCCGGATCCTGATCGAGCGCCATGCGCAGGGAGATGGTGCGGATGCGCAGCATCAGTTCGCGGATCTCGTCGCCGCCACGGATGCTCGGCAACCAGCGGTTCTCCACCGCCACCTCACTGTCGCGAATGCTCGACATCTGCCCCAGCGCAAACACGCCGAGCAAGGCCACCAACACCGCGATCAGGGCAAATCCCAAGGCAGCCCGGGGAGCAATATTCAACTGACGAAGCAACATGACGAACGCCCTTATTCTTGTAATGGCCAGATCAAGGGGCGAAGCGTTGGCAGTCCCCTCGTGTTAGCGGGCTATCGGCAGGTTGTATGACGACTTGAAGGGATTCAGCTTTCAGCAGGCAAAAAAAATCCCCGTATCTTTCGATACGAGGATTTTCAATATGGTCGGGGTAAGGGGATTCGAACTCCTGACATCCTGCTCCCAAAGCAGGCGCGCTACCGGACTGCGCTATACCCCGGTAAAAAAAAGGCGACCTTTCAAAGATCGCCTTCTTCGATCAGCGCTTTTGGCCTCTGATCTTAAGATTCGATCCCAGCGCAAACTGGTTTCAAAAATGGTGGGTCGTGTGGGATTCGAACCTACGACCAATTGGTTAAAAGCCAACTGCTCTACCAACTGAGCTAACGACCCAAATATGGTCGGGGTAAGGGGATTCGAACTCCTGACATCCTGCTCCCAAAGCAGGCGCGCTACCGGACTGCGCTATAC
>NZ_WBRZ01000174.1:0-12201 GCF_008923895.1 Pseudomonas sp. GXM4 | reverse complement strand
AGCTACTCTGACTCCGCCGCTGAAATACCCGGATGGAACTATCCGCGCGAATATTTCTCTATGTTGGCATCGGTTAGCCAGCGCGGGGCATTGTAAGGCGCACGCCGCCTGATTAGACTGCCTCGAAACTCGTACACACAGCCTTTTCAAGGACTTATATGATCAAGAAATGCTTGTTTCCAGCAGCCGGTTACGGCACTCGCTTCCTCCCAGCGACCAAAGCCATGCCTAAAGAAATGCTGCCGGTGGTAAACAAGCCACTGATCCAGTACGGCGTTGAAGAAGCACTGGACGCGGGCCTGACTGAGATTTCCATCGTCACCGGCCGTGGCAAGCGTGCTCTGGAAGACCACTTCGACATCAGTTACGAGCTGGAAAACCAGATCAAGGGCACCGACAAGGAAAAGTACCTGGTCGGCATCCGCAAGCTGTTGGACGAGTGCTCATTCTCTTACACCCGGCAGACCGAAATGAAAGGTCTGGGTCACGCGATCCTGACTGGCCGCCCGCTGATCGGTGACGAACCGTTCGCCGTGGTTCTGGCGGACGACCTTTGCGTCAACATCGACGGCGACGGCGTGCTGACCCAGATGGTCAAGCTGTACAAGCAGTTCCGCTGCTCGATCGTCGCTATCCAGGAAGTCGATCCGCAGGAAACCAACAAGTACGGCGTAATCGCTGGCGAAATGATCCGCGACGACATCTACCGCGTGCACAGCATGGTCGAGAAGCCAAAGCCGGAAGACGCGCCGTCGAACCTGGCGATCATCGGTCGCTACATCCTGACCCCGGACATCTTCGACCTGATCGAGCAGACCGAGCCAGGCAAGGGCGGTGAAATCCAGATCACCGACGCCCTGATGAAGCAGGCCCAGAACGGCTGCGTGATGGCCTACAAGTTCAAGGGCAAGCGTTTCGACTGCGGTGGCGCTGAAGGCTACATCGACGCGACCAACTTCTGCTTCGAAAACTTCTACAAGACTGGCAAGGCTTACTAATAGCATCTGCCTCGTCTGCAAAAGAAAGCCACCTTCGGGTGGCTTTTTCATTTTCCGCCCTTATATGGATGGCAGTGCTTGCCCAATGGATGACTGCGGGTATGCTGATGGCCTGCCGAGGAGATAGAAATGGCCTACGATTTTGACCTTTATGTGATTGGTGCCGGTTCCGGCGGTGTGCGAGCTGCGCGGTTTGCCGCCGGCTTCGGGGCGAAAGTGGCGGTGGCCGAGAGCCGTTACCTGGGTGGCACCTGTGTCAACGTCGGTTGCGTGCCGAAAAAGCTGCTGGTCTACGGCGCGCACTTTGCCGAGGACTTCGAGCAGGCGTCCGGTTTCGGCTGGAACCTGGGCGAGGCCAACTTCGACTGGGCCACGCTGATCGCCAACAAGGATCGCGAGATCAATCGCCTCAACGGCATTTATCGCAATCTGCTGGTCAACAGCGGCGTGACCCTGCACGAGGCGCACGCGAAAATCGTCGGGCCGCACGAGGTTGAGGTCAACGGCGAGCGCTTCACCGCGAAAAACATTCTGATCGCCACCGGGGGCTGGCCGCAGATCCCTGAAATCCCGGGGCATGAGCATGCGATCGGTTCGAACGAGGCGTTCTCCCTCAAAGAGTTGCCCAAGCGTGTGCTGGTGGTTGGCGGCGGTTATATCGCCGTCGAGTTCGCCGGGATTTTCCATGGTCTCGGCGCCAACACCACGCTGCTGTATCGCGGCGATCTGTTCCTGCGTGGTTTCGATGGGTCGGTGCGCAAGCACCTGCAAGAAGAATTGACCAAGCGCGGCCTCGACCTGCAATTCAATGCCGACATCGCACGCATCGACAAACAGGCCGACGGTAGCTTGAAAGCGACGCTCAAGGATGGTCGTGTACTCGAAGCCGATTGCGTGTTCTACGCCACCGGTCGACGTCCGATGCTGGACAATCTCGGCCTGGAAAACACCGATGTGCAACTTGACGACAAGGGCTTCATCAAAGTCGACGACCAGTATCAAACCACCGAGCCGTCGATTCTGGCGCTGGGCGACGTCATTGGTCGCGTGCAGCTGACACCGGTCGCGCTAGCCGAAGGCATGGCTGTGGCGCGGCGTCTGTTCAAGCCGGAGCAATACCGCCCGGTGGACTACAAGATGATTCCGACCGCCGTGTTCAGCCTGCCGAACATCGGCACAGTCGGTTTGAGCGAAGAAGAAGCGCGCGATTGTGGCCACGAAGTGGTCATTTTCGAAAGTCGCTTCCGGCCGATGAAGCTGACCCTGACTGACTGTCAGGAGAAAACCCTGATGAAGCTGGTAGTCGACGCCAAGACCGACAAGGTGCTTGGCTGTCACATGGTCGGCCCGGACGCTGGCGAGATCGTGCAAGGTCTGGCGATCGCCTTGAAGGCCGGCGCGACCAAGCGCGACTTCGACGACACCATCGGGGTGCACCCGACGGCCGCCGAAGAGTTCGTCACCATGCGTACGCCGGTCAGCGCTTAAGCGTCTTTCGCTTTGGTCGAGTCTGGCGCTGCCGCAACAGTAGCCGCCAGACGCTGGCTGTCCTCAAGGCTCGCCTGAGCCTTGAGCAACTCCTTTTCCAATGACTGATTGAGCTGCGTCTGTTCGTCGACGCTCTGCTTGAGCGCCTGGCTTTCCAGCGTCGCGACGCGCAGACGTTCCTGGAGGAGGGTGCGCTCGCTGTCCATGCGCGTCGCCTGCTCGAGCAATTGATCCTGCCGCTGATTGCTCTGCTTGAGCTGATCCTGCAACAAGTTCAGCTCGCGCTGGGTGCCACGGTTTTCGGTGAGCAGGCGTTCGTTGTCGCGGTGCAACTGTGTGATCTCATCCTGACGCACCAACGCGCTCTGCTGGGCTTGACGCAGTTCGGCCTGGATCTGCTGGATTTGCCCTTCGTGGCGGGCCTGTTCCTGCTCGCGCTGTTCCTTGGTGGCGTTACGGTAATGCTCCAGCGCATCGCGGGCGTGCAGGTGTTTTTCTTCCAGTGAGCGGATCTGTTCGTCCTTGTCCTGCAAGCGCAATTCGAAATCGGCCAATGCCTGGTTGAGGCCGGCATTGCGCGTCTGTTCGGTTTGCAGCATCGAGCGGGTGTTGCTCAGCGCTTCGGATTCGCGTTGCAGCGCGGCGCCTTGAATGTCGTGGTCGTGTTCGAGTTTCTCCAGCGCCTGGCGAACCTGTTTCAGTTCGGTTTCCAGTGCTTCCCGTTGCTCTTCGAACTGTTCGCGGGCTTGCTCGATGGGCTCCTGCGCCTGTTCTTTCAGACGCTGGGCGAGGCGAGAGACGAGGGCGGTCAGCTCATCATCGATCGGTTCTGCAGGCGCTTCTGCTGGTTGTGCGCCGTCATCCAGTTCTTTCAGATAGCGATGGATCGTGGTTTTCGAGCCGGTGTTGCCCATTTCGATGCGTACTGCATCGATGCTTGGGTGTTCGCCGCGAGCCAGGATCGCTGTGCGCGCGATTTGCACCAGTGCTTTGGTAATGCCGCCACGGGCCATGAGAACTCCTACGGTTACGTACTGTGGTACATGCCACTAAAGTACGCAGTGTACCATGCTGAAAATATAGGTAAATATTTGAATTAAAACACGCGGGATATACTGGTATTACCCAATGTCAGGCGGCAAAATGCGCACCAGCATGAGCGAACCCGTACACAAGCGAGAAAACTGCCATGAGCGACATCGATCGATATCTGCAAGCCGCCACCCGGGACAACACCCGCCGTAGCTATCGCATGGCCATTGAGCATTTCGAGGTGACGTGGGGCGGATTTCTCCCGGCTACTGCTGACAGCGTTGCGCGCTATCTGGTGGAGCACGCCGGGGTGCTGTCGATCAATACCCTCAAATTGCGCCTGTCGGCGCTGGCGCAGTGGCACAACAGTCAGGGCTTTGCCGATCCGACCAAGGCGCCAGTGGTGCGCAAGGTGTTCAAGGGCATTCGTGCTTTGCACCCGGCGCAGGAAAAACAGGCTGAGCCGCTGCAACTGCAGGATCTGCAGCGCGTGATCGATTGGCTTGAGCAGGAGGCGCAGACGGCCCGGGAAGAACAGGACCGCCCGACCTTGCTCAAGGCGTATCGGGATCGCGCGCTGATTCTGTTGGGCTTCTGGCGCGGCTTTCGCAGCGACGAATTGTGCCGTTTGCAAATCGAGCATGTGCAGGCGAGCGCTGGCAAGGGCATCACTCTGTATCTGCCGCGCAGCAAGGGCGACCGGGAGAACCTCGGGCAGACCTACCAGGCCCCGGCGCTGTTGAAGTTGTGCCCGGTGCAGGCCTATATCGATTGGATTACAGAGGCTGCGCTGGTACGCGGCGCGGTGTTCCGCAGCATTGATCGGTGGGGCAATCTGAGCGAGGAGGGCTTGCACGCCAACAGTATCATTCCGCTGCTGCGCCAGGCGTTGCAGCGCGCCGGGATTGCCGCCGCCAACTACACCAGCCATTCACTGCGGCGTGGCTTTGCCACATGGGCGCATCAAAGCGGCTGGGATCTTAAATCGCTGATGAGCTACGTCGGCTGGAAGGACATGAAATCCGCCATGCGCTATGTTGAGGTCAGCCCATTCCAGGGAATGGCTCGGATTATGGATAAGCCGGATCAAGCGTAGAGATCGTTTTCTTCTATTAATACAGTCAGCTAATAGCGAAAACAAATCAGCAGTATCAGGTTTGCCAATGAGCCTTCCGTCGAGTGAGTGGGTAGGATTCACCCATCAACTTCATAACCCCTGACGGAGAGTCATCGATGCCTATCATCAACAGCCAAGTAAAACCGTTCAAAGCTACCGCGTTCAAAAACGGCGACTTCGTTCAAGTCTCGGATGCTGACTTGAAAGGCAAGTGGTCCGTAGTGTTCTTCTACCCAGCCGACTTCACCTTCGTTTGCCCAACCGAGCTGGAAGACCTGGCCGACAACTACGCTGAGTTCAAGAAGCTGGGCGTGGAAATCTACAGCGTTTCGACCGACACCCACTTTGCTCACGCTGCCTGGCACAACACTTCGCCAGCCATCGGCAAAATCGAATACACCATGATCGGCGACCCGACCCACGTCATCTCGCGCAACTTCGACGTACTGATCGAAGAAGCTGGTCTGGCTGACCGTGGCACCTTCGTGATCAACCCTGAAGGCCAGATCAAAATCGTTGAACTGAACGATGGCGGCGTTGGCCGTGACGCTTCCGAGCTGCTGCGCAAGATCAAGGCTGCTCAGTACGTCGCTGCACACCCAGGCGAAGTTTGCCCGGCCAAGTGGAAAGAAGGCGAGGCCACTCTGGCTCCGTCGCTGGACCTGGTCGGCAAGATCTAAGTCTGTGACATGCAACGCAGGGCGGCACGCCGCACCTTCTTAAGTTAGCTGCACCGCCCAATAAAAATGCCCGGGCGAGATTCGCTCGGGCTTTTTTTCGCCTCAAATAAAGGAAATCGCCCGTATGTTGGACGCCAATCTTAAAGCCCAGTTGAAATCGTACCTGGAACGGGTCACCCAACCGATCGAGATCGTTGCATCCCTCGACGACGGTGCGAAATCCCGTGAAATGCTGGACCTGCTGAAAGACGTTGCCAGTCTTTCGAGCCAAATTACCCTGATCGACAGCGGTGACGATGTTCGCAAGCCATCGTTCTCGATCAATCGCCCTGGAGCCGACATCAGCCTGCGTTTCGCCGGTATTCCAATGGGCCACGAATTCACCTCGCTGGTGCTGGCCCTGCTGCAAGTCGGCGGCCACCCGTCGAAGGCCAGCGTTGAAGTCATCGAGCAGATTCGCTCGCTCAAAGGCGAGTTCAGCTTCGAGACTTACTTCTCGCTGTCTTGCCAAAACTGCCCGGACGTCGTCCAGGCGCTGAACCTGATGGCCGTGCTCAACCCGAACATCCGCCACGTCGCCATCGACGGCGCGCTGTTCCAGGACGAAGTCAACGATCGCAAGATCATGGCCGTGCCGAGCATCTACCTCAACGGCGAAAACTTCGGCCAGGGCCGCATGGGCCTGGAGGAGATCCTCGCCAAACTCGACACCGGCGCGATTGAGCGTCAGGCCGAGAAAATCAGCGCCAAGGAAGCCTTTGACGTGCTGGTCGTCGGCGGTGGCCCGGCCGGTGCTTCGGCGGCTATTTATGCCGCACGTAAAGGCATCCGCACTGGTGTCGCGGCTGAGCGTTTCGGCGGCCAGGTGCTCGATACCATGGCCATCGAGAACTTCATTTCCGTGCAGGAAACCGAAGGGCCGAAACTGGCCACGGCGCTGGAAGAACACGTCAAGCAGTACGACGTCGACATCATGAACCTGCAACGCGCCGACAAGCTGATCCCGGGCAAGAACGGCGAGCTGCATGAAGTCCGCTTCGCCAGTGGCGCGACCCTGAAAGCCAAGAGCGTGATTCTCGCCACCGGCGCACGCTGGCGCGAAATGAACGTTCCGGGCGAGCAGGAATACCGCAACAAGGGCGTGGCGTACTGCCCGCACTGCGACGGCCCACTGTTCAAAGGCAAGCGCGTGGCGGTGATCGGCGGCGGTAACTCCGGCGTTGAAGCGGCCATCGATCTGGCCGGTATCGTGTCGCACGTAACGTTGCTGGAATTCGACGTACAACTGCGCGCCGATGCTGTGTTGCAGCGCAAGCTGCACAGCCTGCCGAACGTCACGGTGATCACCAGTGCGCAAACCACTGAAGTCACCGGCAATGGTGAGAAGGTAAACGGTCTGCGTTACAAGGATCGCACTACAGATGAGCTGCGTACGGTTGAGCTGGAAGGCATCTTCGTACAGATCGGTCTGCTGCCGAACACCGATTGGCTGAAGGGCACCATCGAGCTGTCGCCGCGTGGCGAGATCATTGTCGATAATCGTGGCGAGACTTCGATCTCGGGGATCTTCGCAGCGGGTGACGTGACGACTGTGCCGTACAAGCAGATCGTGATCGCAGTGGGCGAGGGCGCCAAGGCTTCGCTGAGTGCGTTCGATCACTTGATCCGGACTTCGGCCCCGGCGTAACTGCCAGGTCGAAAACTAAAAAACCCATGAGCGATCATGGGTTTTTTATTGCGCGTGGAAAGCCACCCCTCACCCCAACCCTCTCCCGAGGGAGAGGGAGCCGACCGAGGTGTCTGAAGTCATCCATCGACCTGAGAGAGCCGGTCGATTATGGATTCACCGCCAATCGTTCAAGTCGGCGTAATTCTCCAACATCCCGCAATCAGTCCCCTCTCCCTCTGGGAGAGGGCTAGGGTGAGGGGCTTTCAGCTTTTACAGCGGCGCAGGCTGAATGATTTCGACCCAGTAGCCATCCGGATCCTTGATGAACGCCAGGCTCTTCATCCGGCCATCGGTCAGACGCTTCTGGAAATCGCAACCCAGCTCTTCAAAACGTGCACATGCTGCAACGATATCCGGCACTGAGATGCAGATGTGGCCGAAACCGCGCGGGTCGGTGTTGCCGTTGTGATAGGCGAAGTCGGCATCGTTTTCGGTGCCGTGGTTGTGGGTCAGTTCGAGAATGCCCGGGATCGATTTCATCCATTCGGTACGCGCGGCGGCGTCGGCCGGGATCTGCGCTTTGTCGACCAGCGCGAGGAAGTACAGGCTGAATTCGGCTTCCGGGAAATCGCGCTTCTCGACCAGCGTGAAACCCAATACGCGGGTGTAGAAATCCAGCGACTTGGTGATGTCCTTCACGCGCAGCATGGTGTGGTTGAACACGAAGTTGCGGGTTGCGCTGTCTGGCGTGGCGGTCACGCCGGGAAAAGTGTTCAGTTCGTTGAGGCTCATGGGCCCTCCAATGACAATGGGCGAGTGAATGGGCGCAATGATACGCATGCCCGCCGGCATCGCCAAATGCAAGGCGGGCTTGCCCTGCGCGAAGGCGGGGCTCAGACTTTGCTTTCTATCCATGAGTGCGTCCGGCAATGATCCGACTGTTGAAATCCGTGTTTGTTTTTTTTGCTTTGTCGTCGGCTGTGGTTTTACCCGTAATGGCCGAACCAAGTATCACTTGGCCGACGGGCTGGGAGGTTGAAGCATTGCCGGAAACCGCGCCGCCAGTCTCGCGGCAACGGGCGGTGAAGCTCGATGCTGATGGCAATCAGGTAATGGTGATGGAGTTCACCATGACGCAAGTGGAGGCGGGGCATCAGGTCAATTTGCAAGGCGTGCTGCTGGAAATGCGCAAATCGATCCAGAAGGATTTCTTCCGCAGTGGTTATCAGAGCGTCTGCAACAGAATTCATCCTGCTGCGCTCGGCTCATTGTCGGGGCTGGAGACGACCTGCACGGTCACCGAGAACGGTCGACACGTATTATCACAAACGTTGGTGGCAGCTGTGGAAACAGACAAGGCTTACGTACTTTCATATGCCGGTCAGGCCGACGTTTATAAGGCGAGCGCCGACGATATAGAAGCGGCGCGCAACAGCCTGAAATTATAAACGTTCGTACTAACTCGCAGCAGTTCGCTTACCGGAAGGGATTAAGCACATAGTTTGATCAAGCGCTCGAGGTAACATCGCGCAGCAAAATGTTTAGCCTGATGATTCAGAAGCGTTACACAAATTTCCAACTTGTTCGATGAAAATCATTTCATTTGTTAGATATTGTCAATAAAAAAGCCCTGCATCAGGCAGGGCTTTTTGTTGGCGTCAGATTAACCGCGCAACCATGAATCCACGGTGGCTGCACCGTACTGCTCTTTCCAGGCTTTCAGACCGCGATGGTTGCCGCCCTTGGTTTCGATCAGCTCGCCAGTGTGCGGGTTCTGATAAACCTTGACCACGCGGGCGCGGCGGGTCTTGGGCGCTGCGGACTGCTGCAGACCGGACTTTGCCGGGTTTGGATCAAGGATGGCGATGATGTCTTTCAGGCCTTTGCCATAGGTTTTCATCAGTCCCTGGAGCTTTTCTTCGAATTCGATTTCTTTCTTCAGCCCGGCATCGTTCTTCAGCGATTCCAGCTGTTTGAGCTGTTCCTGAAGGGCCTTTTCAGCTGCGCGAAATTCAGCGAGTCTGGACAATATCTTTACTCCAATAGTGTGTTTGGCTGATACCAACCGCAAACAAAGCTATAAGCCAAGAGCCTGGAAGCGACTCGGTGATAATTGGCTCACCTGCCAGTCTGGCTCAGGTTGAAAAAATTGTAGTAGTTAATGCGACAAGAGTAAATCCTGATGTTGTCGCCATGTAACAACAATGACTTTTTGTATCAATTTGGTGCGGTTGTTCGGCGGGCAGTGTCGGCGATTTAATGATGAGTTAATGCTTCGAGGAAATCAGCGCCAGGCATCGGTCTACCGTACAAATAGCCCTGCAAAAAGTTAACGTTATGCTCGGTCAGGTAATCAGCCTGGGCCTGAGTTTCGACACCTTCGGCAACAATGCCCAAGTCCAGTTTGGCCGACAGTTCAATGATGGAGTCGAGAATATGCCTCGATAACGCGTCTACACCGATCATGGCCACGAAGCTCTGATCGATCTTTAGAAAGTCGACGTTGAAGGTGCGCAGATAACCAAGGCTCGAGTGCCCGGTACCAAAGTCGTCGATTGCGATTTTTACTCCCAGTGCATGCAATTGCTCAAACAGCTGAAGCGTGATGTCGCTCGGCTCGACCAGTTCGCGCTCCGTCAATTCCAGTACCAGTTCGACGCTGCCTGGCGCAAATGCCGCCAGGAGGTCACGACAATCCTCGACCAGTTCCAGATCCTGGCAGTGGCTGGCGCTGATGTTGATGCCGATATGGAAAGGCTTGGCGAAGTTCACAGAGTGCGGTCCCAGCAGGGCCGCAGTCTGTTGCATCAGTGAGCGGGTCATCGGCACGATCAGGCCTGAGTGTTCGGCAAATGGAATGAAAAGGTCCGGGCGTACCAGCCCCTCTTTCGGGTGATTCCAGCGCATCAGCACTTCAGCGCCCGACCACTGCTTGCTGTCACCGTGAACCACGGGCTGGAAGTAAGGAATGAATTCCCCGGCCTCGAGTGCGCGCATCATTTCGTGGCTGGGCGAGGTCGATCGCTTCTGAACGAAGTGGCCAATGGCACCGGAGATTGCACCGAAGAAAATCAACAGACTGAACAGCGGAGGATATTCAGCCGCCATGTAACGCCGGACTTCGCCCTGGGGGAAACCCGCCGACACTTTGAAGCCGTAACGCTCGGATTCCAGCAGGCTGTACGCGACCGGCGGGGCAGGCAGTGATCCCTGATGAACTTTGCCGTCGGCGGACAGCCAGTTATCGCCCACTTGCAACGTCAGTAATGTCTGGCGGCCGATCAGGCGCAGGATGTTGCTCAAGTGATAACCATCCAGTGTGGTCAGTGCGCCACCGCGACCGTCGCTGAGACGGTAGATCAACAATGCCGTATCAGGCGTCACCGGATTGCCGTTCATCAACCACAGTTTGCCTTGATGATAGTCCCCGGCATTGACGGCTTCCTGGAACGCCCCGAAGAGTGAGCTGCAGTAGAGATTGTTGTCCCAGACCAGATTGGTCGAGCGCACGAAGGGGCGGCGGGTCACTTGTTCGCGCAGGGCCAGTTTCACCTCTTCGCAATTTTTCCCGGCAAGCGGCAGCAAGACCCGAGCGGCTTCTGCCGTGTTATCGAGCATCAGATCGAACTGTCGCAGCGCTTGTTCGGCCGTTTCCCCGGCACTTTGCTGCAGTGTGCGTTCTGCCTGCATATAAAGAATCCCACTGCCCAGTACGATCGGCAGCAGACCGCTGAGCACAGTCACGACGATGCGGGTCCTGCGTTTGCGGCGGGGTCTGCGGGTCAGCGGCATGGACACATCCTGTGGCGTCGAAGTCCGGCCCGATAAACAATTGAGCCAGAGGGGAGAATAGATCGCAGATGGCTCTTGCGCCGTACGAAAAAAAGCGGATTTTATACAGAGGGCAGACAGGTCCCGTTACGCTGTGTAGAATCGATTTACGCATACAATAATAATCGTCTTCTGGCAGCAGAAGCCTCGCCCGCAAGAGCCTTGGGTCGACAATGAAGATATTCGGGTTCCAACTGATCTACGGAGACTTCCTCGCGCGCAGCGTGCGTGGCATCTCCTGTGCGCCTCCCTCTACATCACTTTCCTGACAAATAACCCTGGTTAATTGATAAGAAATGATGAGGCGTCACCATGGCAGATTTATACGAAAACCCAATGGGCCTGATGGGCTTTGAGTTCATCGAGTTCGCAGCGCCGACTCCCGGCACGCTGGAGCCGATCTTCGAGATCATGGGCTTCACCAAAGTCGCGACCCACCGTTCCAAGAACGTGCACCTCTATCGTCAGGGCGCGATCAATCTGATCCTCAATAACGAACCCAACAGCGTCGCCTCGTACTTCGCCGCCGAACACGGCCCGTCCGTTTGCGGCATGGCGTTTCGCGTCAAGGATTCGCAGAAAGCCTATTCCCGCGCACTCGAACTCGGCGCTCAGCCGATCCATATCGAAACCGGTCCGATGGAGCTTAACCTGCCGGCGATCAAAGGTATCGGCGGCGCGCCACTGTATCTGATCGACCGTTTCGGCGAAGGCAGCTCGATCTACGACATCGACTTCGTGTTCATCGAAGGTGTTGATCGCAACCCGGTTGGCGCCGGCCTGAAGATCATCGATCACCTGACCCACAACGTTTATCGCGGTCGCATGGCCTACTGGGCGAACTTCTACGAGAAGCTGTTCAACTTCCGTGAAATCCGTTACTTCGACATCAAAGGCGAGTACACCGGCCTGACCTCGAAAGCCATGACCGCACCGGATGGCATGATCCGCATCCCGCTCAACGAAGAGTCGTCCAAAGGCGCCGGGCAGATCGAAGAGTTCCTGATGCAGTTCAACGGCGAGGGCATCCAGCACGTTGCGTTCCTCACCGACGACCTGATCAAGACCTGGGATCAACTGAAGAAAATCGGCATGCGCTTCATGACCGCGCCGCCGGATACCTACTACGAAATGCTTGAAGGTCGCCTGCCAAACCACGGCGAGCCGGTCGATCAGCTGCAATCACGCGGCATTCTGCTCGACGGTGCCTCGGAGCAGGGCGACAAGCGCCTTCTGCTGCAGATCTTCTCGGAAACCCTGATGGGCCCGGTATTCTTCGAGTTCATCCAGCGCAAGGGTGACGACGGTTTCGGCGAGGGCAACTTCAAGGCTCTGTTCGAATCGATCGAGCGTGACCAGGTGCGTCGTGGTGTGCTGACCACTGAG
>NZ_WBRZ01000173.1:0-12411 GCF_008923895.1 Pseudomonas sp. GXM4 | reverse complement strand
CAGCTCCCACAGGGTTTTATGGTGTTTGCTGTATCAGTGTCCATCGCAGTATTTGTGGGAGCTGGCTTGCCAGCGATGGCGCCGGTGGATTCGGCATCTTCATCGCTTGATACACCGCTTTCGCGAGCAGGCTCGCTCCCACAGGTTTTACAGCACCCGGCTTATTTACGATCCAGCCACACGGTCTGCGCGTTGCAGAATTCCCGTACGCCAAAGTGTGACAACTCGCGACCGAAGCCGCTCTTCTTCACGCCGCCGAAGGTCACACGCGGATCGCTCGCCGAGTAGCCGTTGATGAACACGCCGCCGGTTTCCAGTTCGCTGGTCAGTTGCTCGGCCAGCGCGACGTTGGCGGTGTAGATCGTGGCGGTCAGGCCGAAATCGCTGTCGTTGGCCAGGGCCACGGCGTGCGCGCAATCGCGGGCGGTGATGATCGAGGCGACCGGGCCAAACAGTTCTTGCTTGAACGAGGTCATGCGGTCGGTTACATCGGCCAGCACGGTCGGTTCGTAGAAGTTGCCGGCGCCCTCGGCTTTTCTGCCGCCGAGCAGCAGCGTCGCGCCTTCCTCCAATGTGTCACGCACTTGCTGATCGAGTTCATCACGCAGATCGAAGCGCGCCATCGGCCCGATGTAAGTGTCAGCGTTGAGCGGATCGCCCATCTTCAACTGGCGTGTCGCTTCAACGAACTTGCGGGTGAATTCCTCGACCACGCCTTGTTCGATGATCAGACGTTTGGCAGCCGCGCAGACCTGGCCGGAATTCTGATAACGACCGACCACCGCGGCGTGAACCGCCTCATCCAGATCAGCATCGTTGAGCACGATGAACGGATCGGAGCCGCCGAGTTCCAGCACGCATTTCTTCAATGCCGCACCGGCCTGAGCGCCGATGGCCATACCGGCGCGGACGCTGCCGGTCAGCGTCACAGCGGCGATGCGCGAATCGGCGATGGCGCTGGAAACGCCTTCCGGGGTGACGTTGATCACCTCAAACACGCCCTCGGGAAAACCGGCGCGGACGAACGCATCGCGCAGCAGATAAGCGCTGCCCATCACGTTCGGCGCATGCTTGAGCACGTAAGTGTTGCCAGCGATCAGCGTCGGCACCGCGCCGCGCAGCACTTGCCAGATCGGGAAATTCCACGGCATCACCGCCAGAATCGGCCCCAGCGGACGATACTCGATACGCGCTTTTCCGCCTTCAACCTGGGTGGCTTCGGCGTCGAGCATGGCCGGGCCGTGTTCCGCGTACCACTCGCAGAGCTTGGCGCATTTCTCGATTTCGCCACGGGCCTGGGCGATCGGCTTGCCCATTTCCCGGGTGATCATGGTTGCCATCGCTTCTGAGGTTTCACGCAGCGCGCCGGCGAGGGCGGTCAAAAGGCGCGAACGATCCTGCAGCGGCTTGCGCTTCCACTTGCCAAAAGCGAAGGCAGCGCGAGTCAGTGCCGCATCAAGGGCAGCGGCGGATTCAAACGCGTAATGACCGATCTGCTCGCCGGTGGCCGGGTTGATCGAGATGGCGTGGGTCTGGCTGGAAATCTGGCTCATTGACGTTGTCCTGTAGGTTCGTCGGATGGGCCTAGAGTAGGGTGGCGTTAGTTTTCTTGAAACTGAATAATAAAGATCGTTTCTTTCACGATCGGAGAATGACTGTGGATCTGGTGCAACTGGAAATCTTCAAAGCGGTGGCCGAGCACGGCAGCATCAGCGCTGCCGCCACGCAGATTCATCGCGTGCCGTCGAACCTGACTACACGGATCAAGCAGCTTGAGCAGGACCTCGGCGTCGATCTGTTCATCCGCGAGAAGAGCCGTCTGCGCCTGTCGCCGGCCGGGTGGAGTTTTCTCGAATACACGCGGCGCATTCTCGATCTGGTGCAGGAAGCCCGCGCTACGGTGGCAGGCGAAGAACCCCAGGGCGCGTTCCCCTTAGGCTCGCTGGAAAGTACCGCAGCGGTGCGCATTCCCGAACTGCTGGCGGCGTACAACCAGCAGCACCCGAAGGTCGACCTCGACCTGTCCACCGGGCCATCGGGGACGATGATCGACGGCGTGCTGTCCGGGCGTCTCGCCGCTGCATTCGTCGACGGCCCGGTGCTGCATCCGGCCCTGGAAGGTGTGCCGGCGTTCGAGGAGGAAATGGTCATCATCGCGCCGCTCAATCATTCACCGGTCGAACGTGCGGCGGACGTTAACGGCGAGAATATCTACGCCTTCCGATCCAACTGTTCCTACCGTCACCATTTTGAAAAATGGTTCAGCACCGACGCTGCCGTACCCGGCAAGATCTTCGAAATGGAGTCCTACCACGGCATGCTCGCCTGCGTCAGCGCCGGTGCCGGCCTGGCGCTGATGCCGCGCAAAATGCTGCAGAGCATGCCCGGCAGCGCGACGGTCAGCGTCTGGCCGCTGACGGCGGACTTCCGCTATCTGACCACTTGGCTGGTGTGGCGCCGGGGCACGGTGTCGCGCAGTCTGAGCATGTTCGTGCGTTTGCTTGAAGAGCGTGGCGTGGTGCGTGAGCAAGCCTGATCGAGCGCATCTTTACGGTGTGCCATTGCGCCCGTACAAACGATAACCGTCGCGCTGATTCAAGCGATCGTAATAGGCGCGCACCGCAGCCAGATTCCCGTGATCGAGCGGCGTTTCGAACCAGCGATTCACTGACAGCCCGATCGGAATGTCCGCCAGGGAAAACTGCTCGCCACTGACGTAAGCGCCAGTCTTCTCCAGTTGGCGGTCGAGGATTTGCATGTTGCGCATCCAGTCCCGGCAGCCGGCGGCCAGGGCATCGCCGTCCTGATAATCCGGCGACTTGCGCACCAGCGCCATCAGCGGGTACGACCAAGAGCGATTCAGCTCCGAGGCCTGCCAATCGATCCACTGATCGACTCGCGCGCGGGCGATGGGCTCAACCGGATATAAATGCGCACCGCCGTAACGCGTCGCCAGATAACGAATGATGGTGTTGGATTCCCAGAGAGTGAAATCACCGTCCTGGATCACCGGCACCATCGCGCAGGGATTGAGCGCGAGAAACTCCGGCGTGTTCGGCGACTGGAAGCCCGAACCCCAGTCTTCGCGCTCGAACGGGATGTCCAGTTCAGCACAGGTCCACAGCACTTTGCGAACGTTGATCGATGAGGCTTTGCCGAGTATTCGCAGCATGGGATTTCCTTCTCCGGGTAGTGGACGCAGAAAAAATACCATAGCGCAAAACACAAGGCCCGCATTGCGCGGGCCTTGGTTCATCAGCATCTGACTACGGCTTTTGCCGGGCGGGATTACCGGTTGAGGAACGCCAGCAGATCCTCATTCAACGCCTGCGCATGGGTCACGGCAAACCCGTGCGGCGCGCCCGCGTAAACCTTCAACTCGGCGCCCTTGATTTGCGCAGCGGCCTGCTTGCCGGTGGTTTCGAACGGCACGATCTGGTCGCCGTCACCATGGATCACCAGGGTCGGCACGTCGATCTTGGCCATGTCCGGGCGGAAGTCGGTTTCCGAGAACGCGGTCACGCAGTCGACGGTGCCTTTGAGCGAGGCCAGCAGCGCGATGTTCAGGGTTTGCGTGAGCACGCCGTCGGAGACTTTCTGGCCCTGATTGGTGCCGTAGAACGGCGCGTTGAAATCAGCGATGAATTGCGCACGATCCTTCAGCAGGCCGGCCTTGATGCCGTCGAACACCGATTTGTCGACGCCCTCGGCGAAGTCGGCCTTCTTGCCGAACAGCGGCGTCACCGCACCGAGCAATACCAGGCCGGCAACGCGCTCGCTGCCGTGGCGGGCGATGTAGCGGCTGACGTCGCCGCCACCCATCGAGAAGCCGACCAGGGTCACATCGCGCAGGTCCAGATGGTTGATCAGGCCGGCGATGTCATCGGCGAAAGTGTCGTAGTCGTAGCCGGTCCATGGTTGATCGGAGCGACCGAAACCACGGCGGTCGAAGGCGATGGTGCGATAGCCGCGACTGCTCAGGTATTCCATCTGGTATTCCCACATGTCGGCATCCAGCGGCCAGCCGTGGCTGAACAGCACGGGCTTGCCGCTGCCCCAGTCCTTGTAATAGATCTCGGTGCCGTCTTGGGTCTTGAAGGTGCTCATGCAAACTCCTTGTGATCGTGTGTGGCAAGAATAGATGCCGAATGGGCAACGGCCACTATCCGCGCAAAACGCGCCCGCCACTTGTACGCAGGTGCTGGTTTCACCCGTATGAAAGCGCGGCAAATCCCGATGAGCGGAACAAACTTAAGTTTGACGTCAAAATGATGGCCCTCTAATATCGCGCCACTATTTTGATGTCACTTTTTATGTCGAGGGATCGAACATGTTTTCACCCGCCTTCACGGCGCGGTTGTGCCTGGCGCTGCTCTGCCTCTCTCCGCTTGAATCTGCCTGGGCCGCGCCCACTCCTGGTGAAACCGACCTGATCCGCGAACGTCAGAACCGTTTGCTCGAAGAACAGCAGCGGCGCCTCGAAGAACTCAAGGATCTGCCCGGCAAAGACGCCAAACCGGCGCAACCGACAGCACCCGCCGATACGCGCTGCTTCACCATCAAGGACATCGAGCTCAAGGGCGCCGACAGCCTCTCGGAGCGCGACAAGGCGCGTCTGCTCAAACCCTATATCGGCGAATGCCTCGGCGTGCCGCAGCTCAACGAGCTGCTCAAAGTCATCACCGATCACTACATCGAAAAAGGTCTGGTCACCAGCCGCGCTTATCTGCCGCAACAGGATCTGTCCGCCGGACACCTGAAAGTGCTGGTGGTCGAAGGCAAACTCGAAGGCATGAAAGGCGCAGAAAACAGCCAGCTCTCGGATCGCGAACTGGCCATGGCCTTTCCCGGCAAAAGCGGTGAACTGGTCAACCTGCGCGAGATCGAGCAAATGGTCGACCAGCTCAATCGCCTGCCGTCCAACCAGGCCAAAATGGAGCTGGCGCCGGGGCAGAATGTCGGCGGCAGTGAAGTGCGCGTGACCAACACGCCGCAGAAGCCATGGCGCGCCGGCCTGTCCCGAAGCAACGATGGCCAGCGCAGCACCGGCGAGCAGCAGTGGGGCACCTCGTTCGACTGGGACAGCCCGCTGGGTCTGGCTGACCAATTGAGCCTGCGTGGCGGCCACGATGCGATGACCGATCATCAGCACACCTCCAACAACGCCATGCTCAATTACAGTCTGCCGTGGGGCTGGTGGACGTTCAGTTACACCTACAGCCAGAGCGAGTACCGCTCGCAGATCGCCGCCAACGGCTACAACTTCAAGCAGACCGGCGACAGCGAAAACCATCAACTGCGCGCCGAGCGCGTGATCCATCGCGACGCGGTCAGCAAGACCTCCCTCAGTGCGGGACTTTCGTACCTGCGCAGCAACAACTTCATCGAAGACAGCAAGCTCAAACTGAGCAGCAATCGCATCAGCGAAGCGCAATTCGGCTTCAACCATGGCCGTCGCATCGGCAGCGCATTCGTCAACTTCGACGCTGGCATGCAGGAGGGCATCGGCGCTTTCGATGCGCAGGGCAGTCACGATCCCGGTCCCGGCGAACCGGATGCACGCTACCGCAAATACACCGCAACCCTGAGCTATTTGCAGCCGTTCAAATTGCTCGGTGAATCCTTCAGCTTCAGCAGCCTGATGACCGGCCAGCGCAGCGAAGATGTGCTGTTCAGCCCACAGCGCACCAGCCTTGGCGGCTCGGCGTCGATCCGTGGCTACAAGGATCAATCGCTGTCCGGCGACAGTGGTGGTTACTGGCGCAACGACCTGCGCTGGAGCCGCCCGGTGACTGCCGAATGGCTGCGGCCAGTGTTCGCCGAGTACGGCACCAGCCTCGGTTACGACCAAGGCGTAATTCGCGGCGATCGCTACAACGGCGATCAGCACGGACGCATGTCGAGCAACTCGCTGGAGCTGTTCGCACGTGGTCAGCATGTGGCCGCCAGCGTGACTTTCGCGCATTCCCTGGAACGACCGGACGCGCTGACTGAGCGTGAAGCGCCGATCTATTTCCGCCTGGATTTCTTCATTTAATTTTTGCCCGCTTCGAGATTCTGATATGGACATTCGCCACCTGGCCTTCCTGGCCAGCCAACCTTCTGCAGCCGTAAAAAAGCGCGAGCAATTCTGCGGCATGCCCAAGCGTGGTCTGGCCTTTTTGCTGGCGAACGTCATGTTCTGGCAACCGGTGTGGGCGCAGGCGGACGGCATGGTTGTCAGTGCACCCGGCACCAGTCTGGATCGCGCCGGCAATGGCGTGCCAATCGTCAACATCGCAGCGCCCAATGGCAGTGGCCTGTCGCATAACCAGTTCCACGACTACAACGTCGGTGCGCAAGGCGTCATCCTCAACAACGCCACCGACCGCATGCAACAGACGCAACTGGGCGGGATCATTCTCGGCAACCCGAACCTGCGTGGCGCAGCGGCACAAACCATCCTCAACGAAGTCAATGGCGGCAGCCCGAGCCAGTTGCGCGGCTACACCGAAGTCGCAGGGCAATCGGCACGGGTGATCGTTTCCAATCCTTACGGCATCAGTTGCAATGGTTGCGGTTTCATCAACACGCCACGTGTCACGCTGACCACCGGTAAACCGGTGCTCGACAATGGTCGCCTGGAGCGCTTTCAGGTTGATCAGGGAAGCGTGTCGATTGACGGCGTCGGTCTTGATGCAAGCAATGTCGACAGTTTCGAAATCATTACCCGCAGCGCGCAGATCAATGCACAGATCCACGCAAAAAACCTGAACATCACCACCGGCCGCAACGACGTCAACGCCGACACCCTCAACGCCACCGCCCTTGCCGATGACGGCAGCGCCAGACCACAACTGGCCATCGACTCCTCGGCGCTCGGCGGCATGTATGCCGGCGCCATCAAACTGGTCGGCACCGAGCAGGGCGTTGGTGTGAAGCTGGCGGGGGATCTTGCCGCCAGCGCCGGTGACATCCGGATCGACGCCAATGGCCAGCTGACCCTGGCCAAAGTCACGGCGGGTAATGCCGTCGATGTAAAGGCCAAAAGTCTCGATGCCCAGGGCGCGGTTTATGCCGGTACGCAGGTCACCGTACAAACCGCCGAAGACCTGATCAATCGCCAAAGCCTCGCTGCCCGTGACAGCGTCAGCCTGAGCAGTGGCGGCAGGCTGACCAATACCGGTGTGATTGAAGCCGGGGTAAGCGCAGACAACAGCCGCAACGCCAATGGTGATCTGTCGATCAACAGTGCTTCGGTGAGCAACAGTGGCAGCGTGTTGGCCAGCCGCACATTGCACGCCAGCGCAGCCGACACGTTCGAGAACCAGAACGGTACCGTGCAGGCTCAAGACCTCACTCTGAACGCGGCGCGCCTGGTCAACCAAGGTGTGAATGCGCGTGTTTATGGTGAAACCCGTCTGGTCGTGAGCGCGCCGGCCATCGTCAACCTCAGCGGCTTGATTCGCTTCGCCGATGGGCAAGCGGCAACACTGGTGGTCGACAGTATCGACAACCGTCAGGGCCGTATCGAAATCGCCGGCGGCAGCCTCAAGCTCAATGCTCAGGAGGTAAAAAACACCGGCGGCAAAGTGATCGCCGGTCGCCTCGACGTGGACGCCCGTCAACTGGACAACAGCGGCGGCCTGATCGGCGCCAGCGACGGTGAGGCCAAGGTTGTCGCCCGCGAACGTCTGAATAACGGCGCGGGCAAGATCCAGGCGAAAACCACACTGGCACTGTCGGGAGGGGAGTTGCTCAATCAGGGTGGGACGCTGGCAGCCGACGACATTCACGTCACGGCCACTCGCCTCGATAACAGCGCCAAGGGTGTGATCAGCGCGGAAAAAGGTGCTGCTGATCTGACGCTGATGCAGGATTTCGATAACCACGACGGCAAGGTGCAGACTTCGGATCACTTGACCGTCACTGCGCAGAGCATCAACAACCGCAACGCAAGTCTGACGGGCAAAACCCTCGAGGTGGCCAGTCGCGGCACGCTGGATAATACGCAAGGCGCGATTTCGTCCGATGACAGCGTGGTTTCCAGCGCAGACCTGGATAACAGCCTTGGCCTGATCCAGGGGACCGATCGCCTGAGCCTGACCGCGCAGGATCTGCAAAACGCCAGCGGCCAACTTTTGGGCGGCATCGTCGACGCAAACCTGCGCAATCTGATCGGCAACAACGACGGCACGCTCAGCGCCGAAACCGGGCAACTGACGCTCCTCGTCCAGCAGCACTTGAACAACGCATTGGGCCGTCTGCAATCCATCAAAGGCGATGTCGAATTGCGCGCCGGCTCGGTCGATAACCGTGGCGGTGTCGTCGCCGCCCGGCAATTGCTGGTGGTGGCCAAGGACGGATACGTCGACAACCGTGGCGGGCGGATGATCGCCGACGGCCTGGAGTTGCACGCGGCCAGCCTTGATAACCGTGCCAACGGGTTGTTGGCCGCAGGTGCCGATGGCGCGCGGTTGATCCTCAAGCAAAACTCGCCGGGCCAGTCGCAACTGCTGAATCAACAGGGCCGGATTCAGAGCGAAGGTCAGTTGCACATCGACGGTGACGAGGTCGACAACAGCGCCGGTGTCCTGCTTGGCAACGCTATCGACATCAATGCCAAACAACTTGGCAACAACGACAAGGGCGGCATCGTCGGTAATGGCGGCGATGTCGTCCTCAACATTGCCGGAGTCTTCAGCAACGTCACCGGTCTGGTCGATGCTGGCGCACAGCGCTTGCTCCTTGATCAACTGACCTCGCTGGATAACCGGGGCGGCACCCTGCAAGGCAAGCGCCTGGACATCAATAGCGCCTGGATCAACAACAACGCTGCCGGGCAGATCATCGCTGGCAGCGACGGCCTGAAGATTACTGGCAAAACACTGCTCAACCAGCAAGGTGTGATTCTGGCCAACGGCAGCCATGCCGAACTGGCGCTGAACAACGGCAATTTGCAAAACCAGGGCGGCACGCTGCAAGCCGACTCGGTGAGCATCACCAGTGCCGACCTCGACAACAGTGCAGCCAGCGGCAAGGCCGGGCTGATTTCCAGCCTGATCGATGACCTGACGTTGACGGTAACGCGCCTGACCAACCGCGCCGGCAAAATGTTCGGCAAGGATCAGGTGATCTTCACTGGTACCAGCCTGGACAACACCAGCGGCGAGATCAGCGGTAATCAGCTGGGGCTCGAAGCCGTCGGGCAGGTTCTCAATCAGGGCGGCCTGATCGAGTCGGCGAACAGCCTCAAGCTGACTGCCAGCGGCTTGGATAACAGCGCCGGCGGCCAGCTCCGCGCCCTCGGTGGCGCTGCGAGTCAGATCAAGCTGACCGGCAATCTGTACAACCAGAGCGGCGTGATCGAAATCGGCAGTCAGGACCTGCTGCTATCCGGTGCCGAAATCAATAACTTCAGCGGCAATGTGCGCCACGCGGCACAGGGCCTTTTCGACCTGGATGTGAGCCAACTGGCCAACAACCAGGGCAGTCTCACCGGGCTGGGCAATGGTGTATGGGATGTCGGCTCGGTCAACGGTGTTGGTACCTGGCAACTGAACGGCGGGCTGACCTACACCAGTGCGCAGAACCTGACGCTCAATGCTGGCGAACGGATCGCCAGTGCTTCGGCGCTCAGCCTCAACGTGGCCAACCTGAACAATGCCGGACAATTGCTCAGCGGCGGCGATCTGGCGCTGACCCTCGGCGGCAATCTGCTCAACGGCGGCAAAGTCTCCGCGCAGCAGAAACTCACGATCAGCGCCAACGACGTGATCCAGCAGGACGGGCGACTGGTCAGCGGCGGCGACACCGTGATGACCTTGCGCGGCACACTGGACAATCTCGGTCGCCTGATCGCCAACCAGAACCTCACGGTGACGGCGGCACGGATCAACAACAAAGGCACCCTCGGCGCCCAAGGCAATCTCGAATTCACCGCCGCCAACGGTCTCTACAACGATGCCGACACGCTGCTGTTCAGCGGCGGCACGATGAAGCTGCACGGCAACAGCCTGAATAACTATTACGGCGATATTTACAGCCGCGGCAACATGAGCTTCGACGCTGTCGATGGCGGGCGCGCGGCGTTGTTCAGCAACTTGTCGGGCACCATCGAAGGCGAGGGTGACGTCGACATCAACGCGGTTTCCTTCGAAAACGCCAAAGCCGAGTTCGAGCTGACTTCCGGTCAGTCGTCCGGCAGTTTGAGCTGGGTATGCGGTCAGCACTGCGATGGTGGTGATGGCTGGAAGCGCGGCACCATCACCATCACTACCCAATTCAACGACGAGGTGCTCAAGGACTCGCGCGCGGCGCGATTCGTGGCAGGCAAGAACTTCACCATCCACGCCAACCAGGTTGAAAACCGTTACAGCCTGCTGGCCGCCAACGGCGACCTGACCGTGACGGCTGACAGCCTGCTGAACCAGGGCGCGGAGTCGCGTTCGGGGACGCGTGTGGTGAAAAGGGGCACCCCTGGGCGTATCGACAACAGCCTCTGGGACAAGATGGAGTTCGTCGATGTTCCGGCGTTCAACGCGGCTACCGCGGCCGGCAACTTCGATCAGGCGCGGTTCGATGAACTGATCAGTCGCTCCAGTGATTCGCGATTCTCTTTGATGAGTGACGTCACCACCTGGAATGCAAACGGCAACGCCGTTTACGCTGCGGTGATGCAGGCCGGCGGCAAGGTCAAGCTCGACGTCACCAACAGCATCCAGAACGGCACGCTATACGACAACACTTATGGTCAACTGACAGGTTCTCTGGCCAGCGACCAGACTGACGCGGTCGGCGGCATTAACATCAACCTGGGCAAACATAGCACCGACGCTGTCGCCCAAACCTCCAGATCCGTTACCCGAATCGAGCATGTCGACGCCGATGGCGTGAAGCAGATCAGCTTCACACCGGTGGACTTCAAAGGTGTGCCGTTCGCCGCAGTCGACCCGACGGCTTCCTCGACCTTCCGGTTGCCGAAAGGCCCGTACGGCATGTTCGTGCAAAGCACCAATCCGCAGAGCCGTTATCTGATCGAAACCAACCCAGAGCTGACTCAGACGACGGCGTTCATGAGCTCCGACTACCTGCTCGGCAAGCTCGACTTCAGCGCCGACGAAGCGGCGCGTCGCCTCGGTGACGGGCGCTATGAATCGCGGCTGATCAGCGACGCCGTCATGGCCCAGACCGGCCAGCGTTTTCTCGCCGGTGGCCTGGAGAACGACTACGAGCAATTTCGTTATCTGATGGATAACGCGCTCGCCAGCAAAAATCAATTGAACCTCTCAGTCGGCGTCAGCCTGACCTCGGCGCAGGTCGCTGCGCTGACCCACGACATTGTCTGGATGGAAGAGCGCATCGTCGACGGCCAGAAAGTGCTGGTGCCGGTGTTGTATCTGGCGCAGGCCGAGTCGCGCAACGTGCGCGGTGGCAGCCTGATTCAGGGCCGAGATCTGGAAATGCTGGCCGGTAGCGATCTGGTCAACGTCGGCACATTGAAGGCCAGCAACGACGTGTCCGTCGACGTCAAGGGCAGCCTCTATCAGGGCGGTCTGGTGGAAGCCGATGAGCGTATCAAACTCATGGCCACCGACAGCATTCGCAACGCACTGGCCGGCGAAATCCGTGGCAATCAGGTCGAACTGACGACACTCAAGGGCGATATCGTCAACGATCGTACCGCCATCGCTGTGCGTGATGGCAGCGGCATGCGCACCCTTGTCGACGACGGCGGCTTCATCAGCGCTCGCGACAGCCTGACCATCAAGTCCGGACAGGATCTGACCAACGCGTCTGCCATCAGCAGCGGCGGTGACGCCAGCCTGAGTGCAGCGCGCGACATCAACCTGTTGGCGACACGCGACGAAGACGAACTCCACGAATCATTCGATGGCGGCCACCGCTCAGTCATTACCTCCACCGTGGAAAACCTCGCGTCGACAGTGAAAACCGGCGGCGACCTGAAGCTCGATGCCGGTCGCGACATCAACGTCGTCGCCAGCACAGCCGAAGCCACCGGCAACCTCGCCGCCGAGGCCAAGCGCGACATCAACATGTCCTCGGCCGGAGATGAACACAACGTTGAAACCCATAGCAAGGACGGCAAGAAACGTGTCCATGAACAGGATGACCACACTGTTCAGAAAGCAGCTGAGTTCATCGCCGGCGGCGACGTAAAAACCAGTTCCGGGCGTGACACCACACTGGTCGCGAGCAAAATCAGCGCAGGCAATGAAGCCTACGTCTACGCCGGTAACGACCTCAATCTGCTGGCCGCGCAGAACAAGGACCACACCCTTTACGACATGAAGGAGAAGGGCGGTTTCGGCAACCTGAAACTCCAGCGCGACGAAGTCACCCAGGTCACCCACGTCGGCAGCGAAATCAAGACCGGCGGCAACCTGTCTCTGGTCAGCCTGGGCGACCAGC
>NZ_WBRZ01000172.1:0-12632 GCF_008923895.1 Pseudomonas sp. GXM4 | reverse complement strand
CCGTGGCAATGCGATCCCCTGTGGCAATGGAATCCTCAGTGGCAATGGGATCCTCTGTGGCGAGGGGATTTATCCCCGTTGGGCTGCGCAGCAGACCCAAACCTTGAGAACCGGTTTCTCCAGGCAAATCGCGTGTACCGGTTTTACGACTGCTGCGCAGCCGAGCGGGGATGAATCCCCTCGCCACAGTCATCATCTCAGTCAAAACCGGGTGCTCCCTTCAATCGGTACCGTGGCAATGAGATTCCTTGTGGCAATGAGATCCTCTGTGGCCATGCGATCCCCCGTGGCGAGGGGATTTATCCCCGTTGGGCTGCGAAGCAGACCCAAACTTTGAGAACCGGTTTCTCCAGGCAAATCGCGTGTACCGGTTCCACGACTGCTGCGCAGCCGAGCGGGGATAAATCCCCTCACCACAGTCATCATTCCAGTCAAAACCGGGTGCTCCGTTCGATCGGTACGGCTTTGATCGTCGCGCGTGGGCTTGATGTCGGCCCCGGCGCTGGCACGCCTTGCGCGGCGCTTGGCAACTGCGGCGCCTGCATGTCGGGCATCGCCCAGCTGCGTTCCGGCTGCAAGCCGCCCTGGGCGCGGCGCATGAAGTCGTAGCGGTTGAGGGTGATGCTGCGCCCCGCTTCGCTGTCGCGGATGATGTACGGGCGCAGGAACACCATCAGGTTGGTCTTGGTGATCGCCCGGCGTTCGTTGCGAAACAGCGCGCCGATGCCCGGCAGGCTGCCCAGCCACGGCACCGCATCATTGCTCTGGCTGTAGCCGTCCTGGAGCAAGCCGCCGAGGACCATGATCTGCCCATCGTCGAGCAGAATGCTGGTGTCGATCGCGCGCTTGTTGGTGACGATGCCGGCGGCGATCACGCTGTTGGACGCGCGCTCATCGATGCTGCTGACTTCCTGATAGATATCCAGCTTCACCGTGCCACCCTCGGAAATCTGCGGGCGTACGTTGAGCTTGAGGCCGACCTCTTCGCGGGTCACGGTCTGGAACGGGTTGTTGCTGGTGCCCCCGCCGCCAGTGACGTAGCTACCACTGACAAACGGGATGGTCTGGCCGACAAAAATGCTCGCCGCTTCGTTGTCCAGGGTCAGCAGGTTCGGCGTCGACAGCACATTGGTGCCGCCCTTGCTCTTCAATGCCCGGGCCAGCACTTTCAGGTCGAGAATCTTGCCGATGCCGGGGATGTCGACCGTGCCGTTGACATAGCCAAGGTTCAAACCCTGCGGTAGCACGTCGATGCTGTTCTTCGCACCGGTGTTGAGCCCCGCACCACCCAGATTGGCGCCACCGATCACACCTTTGCCGCCGAGATCGCCGGTCTGCCACTGCACACCGAATTCACTGGCATCATCCTCGCCGACCTCAACGATCAGGCTCTCGATCACCACCTGCGCACGGCGCTGATCCAGCAAATCGATAACCTCACGCAGATTGCGATACAGCGGCTCCGGCGCGGAAATCAGCAGCGTGTTGGTGGTGGCATCAGCCTGAATCGTCACCCCGCCGGCGCTGAAGGCAACGTTCTGTTCGCTGCTTTGCGTACCGCCACTGCTGCTGCCGCCGCCACTGCCTTGCGCATAACTGCCGCCGCTTGCGCCGCTGCCAGTCGAGGTTGACGTGCCAGTGCTCGGCGTGCTGCTCTGGCCGTTCTGCCCGGCATTGCCGCCGGTGCTGCTGCCCATCGCGCTGAGCACCGACCGCGCCGCGTCGCTGCTGCCGCTGTCACTCTCGCCGGTAAGCAAACCGCGCAAGGCTTGCGCCAGTTTCGCCGCCTGGGCGTTGCGCAGATAAACCACATGCAGATTGCTCGGATTGCTCTGCGCGTTGTCGAGTTTGTAGATCAAATTGCGCGCCAGCTCGGTGCGTTCGGGGCTGCCGGCGCGGATGATGATGGTGTTCGAGCGCGGGTCTCCGATCACGGCGATTTTCTGCGTCGGATCATTGCCCGGCGCGTCGAGCAAGTCGGCGACCATCGGCGCGATATCGGCAGCGATGCCGTTCTGGATCTGCACCACATCGGTGTCGATCGCGCTCGGCGTGTCGATGCTCTCGATCAACTGCGCGACGCGGGTGAGGTTCTCGGCGTAATCGGTGATGACCACGGTGTTGTTGCCGGGGTAGGCATTGATCGGATTGTTCGGCGAGACAATCGGGCGCAGCACCGGGATCAGGTTCACCGCGTTCTCGTATTGCAGACGAAACGTGCGCGTGAGCATGCCGTTGCCGGCCGGTTTGTCGGCGCTGTAGATCGGCCCGCCGAGCAGTTTCGCGTCGGCCTCGGGAACCACCTGCGCCACGCCGCCGACATCGACCACGCTGAAGCCTTGCATGCGCAACGCCGCGAGCAGCATGTCGTAAGCCTGACGGGCCGGCACCTGACCTTCCGAGACCAAGGTCAGATTGCCCTTGACCCGTGGATCGACGAGAAACTGCTGCCCGGTGGCCCGCGACAGCGCCCGCACCACCGCCTGAATATCCGCCTCGACAAAATTCAGCGTCACCGGTTGCTCGCCTAACGGATTACGCGCGACCGAGTTGCTCGGCGCGCCACCGCTACTGCGCCCACGCTGACTGATGTTGTGCAATTGCTTTGGCACCGGCCGCGCCTGAGCCTGCGCCCGTTCGCGATCGGCCACCGCATCGCCGCTGCGCTGGGTGTTGGCCAGCGGCCGCCCGAGTTCACTGTCGACCAATAGCGGCGGCTGATTCTGCGGCGCCGTGGTGCCGTTGCACGCGCTCAATGCCATCAGCAACAACGGCAGCGCCAGACGTGCCGGTTTGCAGCGTGACTCCTTCATGAAGCTTCCTTAGCGCCCTGCGCCTGATCCATGCGAACGGTGCCTGACAATGTGCCGGCGGTGACATCGGTCGAGGTTTCGTTTGCGCGTTGCAACTGCGCCTCGACCACCTGCAGAGAAAGTTGTGACGGCTGGCTGAGCAGCCAGTCGAGCAGCGCATCGGCCGGCGCGGCGTCGACATTCAACAGCAACGCCCCGCCCTCCGCCGCTTGTAATTGGTAATGCCCGGCCAGCCCCGCCGCTTGCAGACTTTGCTCCAGCGATTGGCTGAGGCTCTGCCCCTGCGGCCGCACGTTGACGCTGCGCAACAGCACTTCCAGCGCCTCGGTTTGCGCGCGCAACTTGGGCGTTTCGCTCTGCCAAAAAGTGATCGTGGCCAACGGCGGTTTGACCAGCGTCAACCAGATCAGCAGACCGACAAGCACCAGCGCCATGCCGGCGACCATGCGTTTCTCACGCAGCGCCAACGGCTGCCAACGCGCCTGCAACTGGCCGCGCAAGCGCTGCCAGCGCGCACGGTAAATCGCCAGCGTCGCCCTACTCATCATCTGCTCCGCTGTCGTCGTCTTCGTTGGTGTTTGCGCTGGATTCATCGCTCGGCCGCAAGGTCCAGCCTGCGTCATCGGCAGTGACGCTGATGCCGGCCTGGGCCAACGTGCTTTGCCAGTCCTTGTCGTTGCCGCCACGGTTTGCATCGCTGAGCAAGGCCAGTTGCAAAGCGCCGTCGCGGTAACTCAGGCGCTCGACACTGCCAGCCATGAACGGCATGCCGGTGCCGGCCTGCAACACCAGCCGATTGAAATTCTGCGCGGGGTCATCGACCGCGCCTTTTTGCCGCTGCTCCAGTTGCTGACGCGCCTGTTGCAGCGGGTTGAGAATCACCGGCAATTCGGGGAACGCCTGCTTCACCCGCTGACTCATTTGCGCCTTGAGCTGCTGGCCCTGCCGCGCTTCGCGGGCGGCGTAGAGATTCAGGCCAATCACCCAGACCACCACGGCCAAAGCCACACACCCGACAGCGCGACCCCAGCCGCGTTGCTCGCCGCCGGTTTGTTGCAGACCACCGTGCAAACCCCAACCGGGCAAGGGGCCGATCCAGCGTTGTGCTGATCCGGCTTCAAACGATGCCTCATCAACTTCGTCACCGAGCAACGGCTCAACCTGCGCGCTGTTCAAACTCTCGCGCCGGAGCAAATGACCGTCCGCCACGCAAGCGACAACACCGGGCGCCACTGGCAGGCTATACGGCGCCGGATACAAACCGCGCAGACTCAAACCCGCCTGCTTGAGCACCGCAGCCAGACGCTGCAAATGCTGCCGCGCCACCCAGGCGATTTGCACCTCCCCGCTCGCATCACGAGGGCTGTGGCCGATATGCATCTGGCTGCTGTCGCCGAGCATCAACGCCTGCGCCGCGCACTGCACAGCGGCCGCGGTTTTGTTAGCGGGCAGCGGCGGTAGATCAATGCTGGCGAGCAGGCTGTCGGCCGGATGCAGAAAACACAGCAGCGGTGGTTGCTTCGGCCGTTGCCCCAACTGACTCAAAGTCAGCCGATCCTCACGACTGACCTGCCCCTGACGATCCAGCCAGGCGCAGCTCACTTCGCTGTGCAACTCCAGCTCCGCCAGCGGCGGCAACGCGACGCGCAACTGGCTCATGCGCCCACCCGCGACCAGATCACCTGCGGCAGCCGATCCTCGCTGCGGTGCAGCAAAGCGTCGAGACTGACCCGGCGCTGATCCCGCCACGCTTCACCGCGCAAACGAAACCAGTCACTGGTGATGCCGACCTTGACGCTGCTCACTTCCAACTGCGGCATGCGCAAGCGGTTCACAAAATCGCCGCGATTGATAAACCAGCGCCCGGCGTCACGCTCCGCGATCAACGCCGTCGCCCGCTCCAGCGAAAGCGCCGGCACATACGCCGCCAGCACCTGCGCCGTGGCGGTGTTGCCGTTGATCCACGTCGTCGCCGGAATCACCGTCACGTACGGCGCCAGTTGGCCGATCAGCGCATCGGTCACGCCTTCGACGCTGCGCAAATCATCCAGCGTGCGCAGCATCGGCACCTTCGGCGGTGGCGGTTTGTGATCGGCATCCGGCGACGTCGCGCGGCCGCTGTCGAAACCCGCTTTGCCCGTCGCGCCAATCTGCGCATTCAGCAGATGCGGATAACCGGCAATCACGCGCTGACGAATGCGCTGCCCGACAACGGCGCTCACACCGACCAGCTCACACAACCGCTCGAACGCCTGCACCTGCGCCTCATCGATGCGCTCATTGGCGACCAGATTGCGCAGGTTGAACTTGCCCTGTTCATCCTCCAGCCGCCCGGCAAAACCCGCCGCCAACAACGGCTGCGCCCAAGGCTGATCACGCCGGGTCAACGGATCACGCAGGCGCGCATCCCAGAGCAACTGCCGGCTGATCTCCAGACCACCCTGCGCCAGCCAACGCCCCTGCACCCGCTGCTGATCGGCCTCCAGCGCCCGGGTCGCCACGCTCTGACGCGTCAACATCCCCGCCGCAATCACCGCCACCACGGCGGCAATCAACAACGCGCTGATAATCGCCATGCCCTGTTGCTTCGCCCCGCTGAGCGAACCTGTGTTCACGGCCGGCCTTACAACTGCCAGGAACCGATATCGGCATTCACGCCATCGCCGTCAGGCTGGCCATCGGCGCCGAGGGAAAAGATATCGACCTCACCATTTGCGCCCGGGTTGAGGTACTGATAAGGCCGGCCCCACGGGTCATTCGGCAAACGCTCCAGGTACGAACGCCAGTTGCTGTTCTTCGCATCCGCCGGCCGCTCGACCAACACCTTCAGCCCCTGATTCATGCTCGGATACGTGCCGTGATCGAGGCGATACAACTTCAACGCCTGCATCAACCCGCCAATATCCTGCTTCGCCGCCGTCGCCCGCGCCTGATCCGGCCGGTCGAGCACCTTGGGCACCACCATCGCCGCCAGAATCCCCAGAATCACCACCACCACCATGATCTCGATCAAGGTAAAACCCTGCTGGCGACGCGGCATGCGCGGCGACTGACTGAGCGTTTTCAAAGGTGCGATATCCATCTCGACATTCCCTGGCTTGATCCGAATTCGACGCGCAGTGTTGCAAGAAGATATGTCAGGGATGTTGAAAATCCTCGGGTGTTTCCGTCGTCAAGCCGTCAAGGACGGGGGTTAGCGTCGAGGGCTGGGTTTTGCTTTTGGGCCATGTATGCACGCGCGTTCGCGAGAGGAAGGATTCACCCTGATTGAAGTGCTGGTGGCACTGGCGATCATCGCCGTGGCCATGTCCGCCGCCGTGCGTGTGGCGGGGTTGATGACGCAGAGCAGTGGGGTATTGCGCGATAGATCGATTGCGCTGATTGCTGCGCAGAGTCGGATGGCTGAGTTGCGCCTGGAGGGCCGATTGCCGAATGGGATGAAGGCTGTTGAATGTGATCAAGGAAGATTGTTGTTGCGCTGCGAACAGGTGATCGCCAGCGCAGAGAATGGACGGTTGCTCAAAGTGAATGTGCAGGTATTCGACCGCAGCCAGGATGCGCCGCCGCTGGCACGGCTGGAGACCCTGTTGTCCCGATCCCTAGAAAATTGAATGACGGCAGTAACTCACCCGCTCTCGCCAGTCGTAGCGGCAAGGCAACGTCACTCGTGCGCAATGCTCTCGACAGATTGCCCCGTAAGGCACGGCTCCTGTTCCAGGGTTCCGTCGGGCCAGTAGCGCTTGCTTCTCGCGGGAGGGGCTTCCTTCGCCAGTTCTTGATCAGCAGGATCAAATGCGCAGGAATACCCTCCTTCTCCATCAAACTCCACGTCGACGGTCACGGGAAATCGGTTGGTTCAGCAGCCAACGATTCGGGTGCTGCCTTCAACTCGGCCCATCGACTGGCCTTGAGCGCCAGACCTCGCGATGCCGGCGTGGCTTTGTAAGATACCTTGCCCCGCAGTCGATCCTGCACGGCGCTACTATCGCCACCACCTGATGGATGTCCCCAGGTCACTACCCGTCCATCAGCCGTCAGCGCCGTGAAACCATCAGTGTTGGCATAAAGCGCCAGAACCTGGGTCAGTTCGCTCGCGACCGGTGTTGTATCGCCACCATCCGTGGCATTTCCCCAGGCGACCACTGTGCCGTTCTTGCGCAAGGCTGCAAACGCCGTTGAGGCCCCGCACACCTGAACGATATCGTCCAGCCGGGCGATATCGGCAGGCACCGCTCCACCATCGGGGGCATAGCCCCAGGCAACGACATGGCCATTGCCGCGACGTGCGGCGAAAGCACCCCAGGTGGAGCTGACTTCAACGATGTCTGTCAGGTTACCGACCAGTGGATCGATGCTCCCGCCTGGCACAGCGAAGCCCCATGCCACCACTTGCCCGGTGCTGCGCCTGGCCGTAAATGCCCCGACGTTCGCACAGGTCAATTCGATAACGTCAGTCATCGCTGCGATCTCGCCTGAAACAGCACCGCCAAAATTAGGGTGGCCCCAAGCGACAATCCGACCATTGGCACGAAGTGCAGCGAAAGCTCCATCACTGCCAATCACGTTTTCGATATCAGTCAAACTGGCAATGTGGTCTGGAACCGCCCCACCATACACGTCCCATCCCCACGCCATGACTTTGCCGTCCGTGCGGATAGCAGCGAAAGCCTGGCCCGCCGCAACAATTCGAACAATATCCTTGCGGTCACCTATCTCATCTGGAACGGTAGCGCCATCGGAGTCGTTGCCCCATGCGAATACTTGCCCGGGAGATTTCAGCCCTGCGAAAGCACCTTGGTTGCCGATGACCTCAACGAAACCCAACGGATCAATACCGATCATGCTTCCGCCTTCGGTTGCCGAACCCCAAGCCACCACAGCGCCGTTGGCTCTACGGGCGGCGTAAGCGCGGCGAGTACAGCTGACTTCTACGATGTCATCCATGGCGATGATGTCTGGAGGAATAACCGCACCATGGGCAGCGTTGCCCCAGCCCGCGACGTCGCCAACATCACGATGGGCAACAAATGCCGCGAGCCCATCGTACGGGCTGCGATAACCATTGCCGAAGATGTTCGCCGGATTGAGCGTGACCTGATCTTCAGAGGTGCGCACCTGCAGTGGCTCCTGCGGTTTCGAATCCCGCCAGGTGGCAGCGGTTACCCAGTCATTATCAGAGGGGTATTTCCACTGGGCCTGAAGTGGCAGCCCCGTGGTTACGTTGAATGCACTGAGGATGCGAGTGGCGCCGGAGGCACGAAGTGTGCTGCGGTTGTAGCGTGCCCCCATGATTTTCAAGGTGCCGTTGCCGATCACCCGGCGTATATCGTAGACACTCGGGTTCGACGGCCCATCCGTACTGCCCGTTTGCCGCAAAACCGTATAGAACATCGAGATACTTCCTTCGAGATTGGCAATGATCACGGCGTGCGGCACCTTGATCGCACGCAACTCCTTGCCCGCCTCGGTAGCGAGAACGGTATGCGGGTAGGTTGTCGTGTTTTTTCCAACGACTGTCACGGTGATCTCATCATCGGTTTGCAGCGCTGCCGATTCCCCGATCACGACGGTTGCACCGCCCGGATAAACATCGTCCGGGCTCAATTGGTCTTCTTTGGCTTCGCTGAAGCTGGCGACCGGAAGCTTGATTTCCTGCGCCGTGCCGACTGAAAAGGTCAATGGATTCGACTGGCTGTTAGTGTCGGTTTCCTTACGCCATATTTTGTAGCTTACCGAGACCTTGTGATCGCGATTTGGCTCAAGGTGAGTAGCGATAAACTGCGCATTCAAACTGAACGCAATGTCCCTATCCTGGTTGAGTACGGTGATATCGATAGAGTCAGTATGCGGTCCGCTTTTCTCACCTTGCCAGTCATACGTAACCTTATCGCCCGGCTTCGTCGGCGTGAAAGATCGAGGAGCAATCAGTCGCGTGACCCCATTGGGCAGGTCGGCGGGTTCGAGCGCGCCGTCTTTTTCACCTTCCACAATAGGCGAGACCAGTTCGAACCTGGGTTCGCCCACATTCAAGGACGCAGCGGAGCGCGACGTTCGTCCGACCGCTTGCCCTCCTTCCTCACGCCAGTGGACGTAAGACAGGATCAGCGTTCCGCCTTCGAGCGCTTTGACGTGCACGCCATCAACCTTGATAAAAAAACCATCATCCTGTGCAAGTTCGTCGGCATTCGGGAAGTACCATTCCAGCGGCGGGTTATAGATGCCGTTAGGGCGTTGGCCGAACCAGACAAGCTCGATCGCATCGCCCACATTGAACGTGTCGTTCTTGGGGATCAAAACACGCGTGCTAGGCAGATCGGGATTGAGCGCCCCCTCCTTTTCGTCCTCTGCGACAGGAGCTTCCAGCCGCACCGCCTCCCCATTGACTTGCACGAACTGACCCTTGGAACGAAAGGTGTCAGTTGCGCGAACGACCTTGTATTCAAAAACAACCTGAGTCTTGACCAGTTTTCTAAGGTCCGCATTGAGCAATGCGAACTCGTAGATATGTGGCAAATTGTCGACGATTTGCTCGGGCGCCTTGAGCTCGACCGAATCGCCTTCGAGTGTAGTGCCGCGAACTTTCAACTCGATAATGTCGCCATGCTCAAACTCGGGTGCTTTGGCAAAAACCTGCGCGAGAATGGCGTCGTCATTCAAAGAATCCAGATCCAGTACATTGTTGACCGCCTGTTTGGCAATCGGCGCCGTCAGCAAGGCGGTACCAAGAGAGACTTTTATCCGGGTCTCCTTGCACCAGTCTTCGGAGTAGTTGTGCACGATGTCGCGCACACGGAAGGCGACTGCCAGGCCCACCTCATCAGTGTCGCCCGCTTTCTCGATGAAATTGCGAGTTACCAGGATCGTAATGGGATTGCCGGCCGGATCATTGATCTGCTCGGCCGTTACCGGGGCAGATGAAATAAAAACACCGCCCCAACTGCACTCGCAACAATCCCCGATCGCAATGTCAGGATAAGGTTTGCCGGTGGGCGACTCGTTTCTGATGGTGATGGGTACACCTTTATCAGCGGTCTCGCTATCAACTATGCCCTGAACAATTTCCTCAGGAATGTGCATGAACAGATTGGAATGGCCCGGCCCTTCATCGGTGTCTTGTCCGCCAGGAATTTCCAACTTGACATAGATTTTGACCGGCGGCGTGAACGTCTCCCTGGCATTGTTCCCGGCCTCCACCCAATAAGTCAGTTCCTTGGAACCGGTCGCCAAATGACGCGGTGCTACAAAGAGCGTCACGCGATCACCGACCTCTGCCTCGTCGAAGATGACATGCCGATCAACCTCCTTGCCATCCAGCAACAACACAGTAACGTCACCGCGTCGCATTTCATTCCAAGCCGGGACGAATACCTCCAGTCCGTGGTCTGGATAAACTTCCATCGCAGCGGCACGATTGATTCCCCATTCACCGGAAGGAAGTATCGGCTTCGTACGACCGGTGATTTCCGGTTCTCTGAGCGCCAGTATTGAATTTCTTGCGTGTGCTTCCTGGGCCATGATCAAGCACTCCATTCGGTGGGGGGCGATGGAGATGTTATGAACCGCTGCCGGATGGCTGTCACCTGTCAAACCTGACAGGTAGAGGTAATTTCCAGACGAACGGATGTGGCCGCCAACGCACTGTTTCAACGACGAATAGCACGCTCTGTGGAAGCGAGCCTGCTCAAGCAGGCGCCAGCCCAGACAACAAATCAACCCCCTGGCGCCCCGCACATCACATCACCCCGCCACCTCCAAATTATCCATCATCCGATTCACCGCCATCTCTCCCAACATGATCAGTTGAGCAACCCCCAACAACGCCCGCCGCTGCGGCGCCGGCAACAAACTGGAAATGTCCTGAGCAATCGTCTTTGCCGAAGCCAGCGTTTCACTCGCATCAGCCAGCAGTTCTTCATTCTTGGTATCCGCCGTCACCGCATACATCCCCCGCGCCTTACGTGGCGGAGGCAGGAGATTGTTTGGCGACAGGTAATGATCGAGCGCGCGGTCAGCGGCTTCGTGGAGTTTGTTGGAGTCGAGGGATTCGTAGGGAGACGTGGGATCGGTTTCGGGTGGGTTGGGTGTTGGTTTTGATCACGAGTGAACCATGGCACTTCGACAATCCGAAATTAGTTCATCCAGATAAGGGGATATTTTCTCCGCGTCTACGAAAGCTAGAGCCTGATTAGCGGCTTCCCGTAGAGGCTGCCATTCACATTGATCAAATATCGACCGATCATCGCAATGGATAGCCGACTCAGGCAAGGAACTGCACAAGTCCCAAACATGCTGCAGTCCACTCCGAACATCCTTTTGCATCGCGGCCCCACACACTGTTAGTGCTTCATGCAAAGGCAGCATTGTTTTCGACCAAACCTCACAGGCTGGGCAATCAGGAATCGTTTGTCGCTGCTCATCAGCATTCATAGCCAAGAAGGTAAGCCCCCGAATTGCCAAGCAAACAGCAAGAACTCGTCGGTACTCGCTCTGCCCGTACCAGTTCCAAATCGTAGTTGAAAACCCCATCACCAACTCCGCGAGGTCGGTTGACCATTCAAATATGAGTCCATCGAGTGAATTCCTTTAACGTTCTAAAGACAGCAACCGACCCACTATCATGAACTTCAGCGCCGGCCACAGAACCAGCGATCCACACCGACCCCCGCGGGAGCGAGCCTGCTCGCGAAGGCGCCAAAGCTTACTCCAATCAAGCCTTGGCCCCGTCTTCTAAATCACCCCGCCACCTCCAAATTATCCATCACCCGATTCACCGCCAGTTCCCCCAGCATGATCAACTGCGCAACCCCCAACAATGCCCGCCGCTGCGGCGCCGGCAGCAAACTGGAAATGTCCTGAACAATCGTCTTCGCCGAAGCAAGCGTTTCACTCGCATCAGCCAGCAGTTCTTCGTTTTTGGTATCAGCGGTAACGGCGTACATCCCACGCGCCTTGCGCGGCGGAGGCAGGAGATTGTTTGGCGACAGGTAATGATCGAGCGCGCGGTCAGCGGCTTCGTGGAGTTTGTTGGAATCGAGGGATTCGTAGGGAGACGTGGGATCGGTTTCGGGCGGGTTGGGTGTTGGTTTGATCATGAGTGAATCTCCAAATCATAGAAAAGGAGCCATCATCTTTTCGCTACCAAACGAAGGGGTGGTGGCCATACGAAGGTTGGTAGACCGGTGACTTGGAAAACCGGCGCGCCCGAAGACGCCCTGCGCATGGCCACCATAAAGACACAGCCCCAAAAAGGACTGAATCGGGTGACGCTATGCGCCAAGTCTAAACCGGGCTACCAAACCCGATCGCTGATTCGTCAGCGACCCGACCACAATAGAACCCGCCCCCAAGGCGCACAAGCCGGCGGATTCTGGCGCAGCTGTAGGCAAAGGCGCAAGGATGTGTAGCTTGAGAGAGTGACTAGAGATGTCTTTTTAAACATTGTCGTTTATCGAGACTTCATACTCATCACGTATCTTTAAATCGGTCCGCCCCCCATGTCTCTGCCTTACCCCTAGCGAAATGCTCAACAACCTCGCCCCCCTTCTAGATACTGCTGACCGAAGATTGCCTATCGGATGCTCGATCTTTTCCAGCGTCTGGTATAGGCCGAGCACCTGGAAGTAGGAGTCAGTCCTTGCCCAGCAGATTTTGGTTTTATCCAAAAAGCCAAGGGTGATTAATTGACATAAGCATTAATGCTGCTTAGCTATTGAATGATGCGTGAAAAATCCAAGGGGAAGCCATGACCGACCAGGGAGTTGAAATCGCACACATATCATTTTTTCTCGCAAGAGAAGATAAAAAAATCGGTTCCATACT
>NZ_WBRZ01000171.1:0-12696 GCF_008923895.1 Pseudomonas sp. GXM4 | reverse complement strand
CGATCTTTTGCTTTTCTTACCCTAAAAGATCGCGCAGGACCTGGGTGAAGGCTCGGGCGGTGTGCTCTTCGCCGGCATGCCGTCCATCGCGCACCACCCACTGACCATTGACCAGCACATCGCGCACCTGGCGATCGCCGCCGGCGAACAACCAGCGATTGAGAATCCCGTCCCCCGAAGCCGTCGCCAGATACGGATCGTTGCCATCCAGGACAATCCAGTCCGCGCGCTTGCCCACTTCCAGCGCGCCGATCGGCTGCCCCAGTGCCTGTGCACCGCCGTCCAGCGCCGCGTCATACAGGGTGCGACCGACCATCGGCTGTTGCGCGCCATACAAGCGATTGCGCCGCTGATCACGCAGACGTTGACCATATTCCAGCCAGCGCAATTCTTCCACCACGCTCAGCGACACATGGCTGTCGGAGCCAATGCCCATGCGCCCGCCCTGGGCAAGAAAATCCACCGCCGGGAAAATTCCGTCGCCCAGATTCGCTTCAGTGGTCAGACACAGCCCGGCGATCGCGCGACTGTTGGCCATCAGCGTGACTTCTTCCGGGTTGGCGTGGGTGGCGTGGACCAGACACCAGCGCTGATCGACTTCAGCGTTCTCGTAGAGCCATTGCAACGGACGGCGACCGCTCCAGCTCAGGCAATCGTCGACTTCTTTCTGCTGCTCGGCGATGTGGATGTGCACCGGGCATTGTTTGTCACTGGCCGCCAACACTTCGCTGATCTGCTGCGGCGTCACCGCGCGCAACGAGTGGAAACACAGACCCAGCGACTGCGCCTTTTGCTGCGCCAGTAAAGGCTGCAAACGCGCTTGCAGATTCAGATAGTTTTCAGTGCTGTTGATAAAGCGACGCTGGCCATCGTTGGGCGTCTGGCCACCGAAACCGGAATGACTGTAGAGCACTGGCAGCAGGGTCAGACCGATTCCGCTTTCGCTGGCGGCCTGGCTGATGCGCAAGGCCAGCTCGGCCGGATCGGCGTACGGTTGGCCGTTGCCGTCGTGGTGCACGTAGTGAAATTCGGCGACCGAGGTGTAACCGGCCTTGAGCATTTCGATGTACAGCTGACGGGCGATGATGCCGAGCTGATCGGGGCTGATTTTTCCGACGAGGCGGTACATCAGATCGCGCCAGGTCCAGAAACTGTCGTTGGGGTTGCCGGCCACTTCGGCCAATCCAGACATGGCGCGCTGGAAGGCGTGAGAGTGCAGATTGGGCATTCCCGGCAGCAACGGCCCGCGCAGCCGTTCGGCGCCGTCTGCGCTGGAATCGGCCTGGATTCGGGTCAACAAGCCATCGGCGCTGACCTCGAGACGTACATTGTTGGCCCATCCCTCAGGCAGCAGTGCGCGTTCGGCAAAGAAGGCGGACATCGTTCGGCACCCCATCGTGTGTAATTTGTATATACATATACAGACGTTTGCCTGCCCGGTAAACTCCGGCAAGCTAGTCACTTTCATCCAATGAACAGGGATCAACCGTGCCGACTCCGCCTCCAGTTTCTCCGTTGGCCGCGAACATGGGCGACAGTCCGGCGCCTTTGTACGCCCGCGTCAAACAGATGATCACCCAGCAGATCGACAGCGGTAACTGGCCGCCGCACTACCGCGTGCCGTCCGAAAGCGAACTGGTCAGCCAGCTCGGCTTCAGCCGCATGACCATCAACCGCGCCCTGCGCGAGATGACCGCCGACGGCCTGTTGGTGCGCATGCAAGGCGTGGGCACGTTTGTCGCCGAACCGAAGAGCCAGTCTGCGCTGTTCGAAGTGCACAACATCGCCGACGAAATCGCCTCGCGCGGCCATCGCCACACCTGCCAGGTCATCACCCTCGAAGAAGAGGCCGCCGGTTCCGAACGCGCGCTGGCGCTGGACATGCGCGAAGGCCAGAAAGTCTTCCACTCGCTGATCGTGCATTACGAAAACGACATTCCGGTGCAAATCGAAGACCGTTTCGTCAACGCCCTGGTCGCGCCGGAATACCTCAAGCAGGATTTCACCCTGCAAACGCCCTATGCCTATCTCAATCAGGTCGCGCCGCTGACCGAGGGCGAGCACGTGGTCGAAGCGATTCTTGCCGAGCCGTCGGAGTGCAAATTGCTGCAGATTGAAAAGGGCGAGCCGTGCCTGCTGATTCGCCGGCGAACCTGGTCGGGGCGTCAACCGGTGACGGCGGCGCGTTTGATCCACCCCGGTTCCCGCCATCGTCTGGAAGGGCGCTTTCATAAATGAATTATCAAGTGAAGGTTCTACGCGCCGAAGGCTACCCGCGCATGCCGTGGAAAAACGGCGGCGGCAGCACCGAGGAAATCACCCGCGATGCTGGCGCTGGCCTGGACGGTTTCGGCTGGCGTCTGTCGATTGCCGACATCACCGAATCGGGCGGTTTCTCGACATTCGCCGGTTACCAGCGAGTGATCACCGTGTTGCAGGGCGACGGCATGACCCTGTGCGTCGACGGTGACGATACCCGGCCATTGTTACCCCTGGACCCGTTTGCTTTCAGCGGCGAAAGCCAAGTGTCCTGCACCTTGCTCGGCGGTGCGATTCGCGATTTCAATCTGATCTATGCGCCGCAACGTTACAGCGCGCGGTTGCAGTGGCTGGACGGCGAGCAGCGGTTCTTCAGCTCGGCATCGACGGTGCTGGTGTTCAGTGTCAGTGAATGGATGGACGTGCGTGTTGGCGACGGCGTTTCGCAGCTCGGTCGGCATGATTGTCTGCAACTGGACGGTAACAGTGGGCTGGTCGAAGTCTCCACCCATGGCGCTTGCTGCATAGTCGAACTTCTCCAAAGCTGACCCCTATGGCGAGGGGATTTATCCCCGCTGGGTCGCGAAGCGGCCCCATTCCTGGTTAAAAAAGCGGTCTGCTGCGCAGCCCATCGGGGATAAATCCCCTCGCCACAAGCCATCCCCACTCTTGTTTCCCTTCCGCGCACCAACTTGTTACCGAACGCCCCAGCGTGGCGCAAAACCACGCTGACCTGGCCCAGCCGCATCTCCTCAGAATCTCCTCCCGGAAAATTTCATCCACGCCAGAACCCTCGATTCAGGCGCTCTCCAGCCATGCCCGTGATTTTTCCTGAACACGCCTCCAACAAGTTGGCCGCTTGATTGCATATGCTTGTATGTACAAGTAAAGACGTATGCGTATGAGTCGGTCGAGACTCTCCGCAGCGTCCACTGATTCGCTTGTCGCGCAGCACAGCGCGCAGGCTGCTGCCCACTGCCAGGGTTGGTTTGGATTGATCGCTGAGGAGTCTTTTTCGTGACTGACAATACCCAGAACAGCAACAAGTTTCGTGACGTGCAGATCCGCGCCGCACGCGGTAACACGCTGACCGCCAAGAGCTGGCTGACCGAAGCGCCGCTGCGCATGTTGATGAACAATCTCGACCCGGAAGTCGCCGAGAACCCGAAAGAACTGGTGGTCTATGGTGGCATCGGCCGCGCTGCGCGGAACTGGGAGTGCTACGACAAGATCGTTGAAAGCCTGACTAATCTGAACGACGATGAAACCCTGCTGGTGCAGTCGGGCAAGCCGGTCGGCGTATTCAAGACTCATAGCAACGCGCCGCGCGTGCTGATCGCCAACTCCAACCTGGTGCCGCACTGGGCGAGCTGGGAACACTTCAACGAACTCGACGCCAAAGGCCTGGCCATGTACGGCCAGATGACCGCCGGCAGCTGGATCTACATCGGCAGCCAGGGCATCGTTCAGGGCACCTACGAAACCTTCGTTGAAGCTGGCCGCCAGCATTACAACGCTGACCTGAAGGGTCGCTGGGTGTTGACCGCCGGCCTCGGTGGCATGGGCGGCGCGCAACCGCTGGCCGCCACCCTGGCCGGCGCCTGCTCGCTGAACATCGAATGCCAGCAGGTCAGCATCGATTTCCGCCTGAAAAGCCGTTACGTCGATGAGCAAGCCAAAGACCTCGACGACGCTTTGGCGCGTATCGACAAATACACCAAAGAAGGCAAAGCGATTTCCATCGCCCTGCTCGGCAACGCGGCGGAAATCCTGCCGGAGCTGGTCAAGCGTGGCGTGCGCCCGGACATGGTCACCGACCAGACCAGCGCCCACGATCCGCTCAACGGCTACCTGCCGGCTGGCTGGAGCTGGGACGAATACCGCTCCCGCGCCAAGACCGAACCAGCCGCTGTGATCAAAGCCGCCAAGCAGTCGATGGCGGTGCATGTGAAAGCCATGCTGGAGTTCCAGAAGCAGGGCATCCCGACCTTCGACTACGGCAACAACATCCGTCAGATGGCTCAGGAAGAAGGTGTCGAAAACGCTTTCGATTTTCCGGGCTTCGTGCCGGCCTACATCCGTCCGCTGTTTTGCCGTGGCATCGGCCCGTTCCGTTGGGCGGCATTGTCGGGTGATCCGCAGGACATCTACAAAACCGATGCCAAAGTCAAAGAGCTGATCCCGGACGACGCGCACCTGCACAACTGGCTGGACATGGCCCGTGAGCGCATCAGCTTCCAGGGTCTGCCGGCGCGTATCTGCTGGGTCGGTCTGGGCCAGCGCGCCAAGCTCGGTCTGGCGTTCAATGAAATGGTCCGTAGCGGTGAGCTGTCGGCACCCGTGGTGATCGGCCGCGACCACCTCGACTCCGGCTCGGTCGCCAGCCCGAACCGCGAAACCGAATCGATGCAGGACGGTTCCGACGCCGTCTCCGACTGGCCGCTGCTCAACGCACTGCTGAACACCGCCAGCGGCGCGACCTGGGTCTCCTTGCACCACGGCGGCGGCGTCGGCATGGGCTTCTCGCAGCATTCGGGGATGGTGATCGTCTGCGACGGTACTGACGAAGCCGCCGAGCGCATCGCTCGCGTGCTGCACAACGACCCGGCGACTGGCGTCATGCGCCATGCCGATGCCGGTTACCAGATTGCCATCGACTGTGCGAAAGAGCAGGGGCTGAATCTGCCGATGATCACTGGCGGCAAGTAATACGCTTTTGCTTCATGTGGGAGCGAGCTTGCTCGCGAAGAGGCCGGCACAGTCAACATTTGTGTCGGCAGACAGATTGCTTTCGCGAGCAAGCTCGCTCCCACAGAAAAGCAGCTCCACCGATGCTCAGTGAACCCGAATAGCAATCCACAGAGGTTGAATCATGGCGGTTAACAACGAACGTGCAGGCAGTACTCCGTTGATCGAAAGGCGTTCGATCGACTACATCCCGGAAGCGGAAAGACACGGTCGTCTGTTCAGTCAGTTCACCCTGTGGATGGGCGCCAACCTGCAGATCACCGCGATCGTCACTGGGGCCTTGGCCGTGGTGCTCGGCGGTGATGTGTTCTGGTCGTTGATCGGTCTGTTGATCGGCCAACTGCTCGGCGGTGGTGTGATGGCGCTGCATGCCGCGCAAGGGCCGAAACTGGGCTTGCCGCAGATGATCTCCAGTCGTGTGCAATTCGGCGTTTATGGCGCTGCGATTCCGATCGTGCTGGTATGCCTGATGTACCTGGGTTTCACCGCCACCGGAACGGTGCTGTCCGGGCAGGCGCTGGGGCAGTTGTTCGGTGTCAGCGACAGTGTTGGCATCCTGATTTTCGCCAGTGTCATCGTGCTGGTCACAGTGCTCGGCTATCGGGTGATCCACTGGATCGGCCGCGTCGCCAGCGTGATTGGCGTGATCGCTTTTGTGTTCCTGTTCTGGCGGCTGATGAGCCAGACCGACGTCGGTGCGCTCCTGCAAATCCGCCACTTCAGCTGGAGCAGCTTTCTGCTGGCGGTGTCGCTGGCGGCGTCCTGGCAGATCGCTTTCGGCCCGTATGTAGCGGACTACTCGCGTTACCTGCCGAGCGCCACTTCATCGGTGAAAACTTTTTTCGCCGCCGGTGCCGGCTCGGTGATCGGCGCGCAGGTGGCGATGATCCTCGGTGTGTTTGCCGCCGCTTCAGCCAACGGTCAATTCGCTGGCCATGAAGTCGCCTACATCGTCGGGCTCGGCGGTACCGGCGCCACCGCCGCGCTGCTGTATTTCAGCATCGCGTTCGGCAAAGTGACCATCTCGACGCTGAACTCCTACGGCAGCTTCATGTGCATCGCCACCATCATCAGCGGGTTCAAAGGACACTTGACGGTTACTCGCATGCAGCGGCTGATCTTCGTGCTGTTCATCGTCGGCGCGGCGACGCTGATTGCCCTGCTCGGGCAGCACTCGTTCCTCGGTGCGTTCAAGTCGTTCATCCTGTTTCTGCTCGCCTTCTTCACCCCGTGGAGCGCGATCAATCTGGTCGACTACTACTGCATCACCCGCGAGCGTTACGACGTGCCGGCGCTGGCCGATCCGAACGGCCGCTACGGCCGCTGGAACCTGCTCGGTATCAGCGTCTACGTGTTCGGCGTGCTGGTGCAGCTGCCATTCATCTCGACCAAGTTCTACACCGGGCCGCTGGTGGCCGCCCTCGGTGATGTGGACATTTCCTGGATCATCGGCCTGGTGCTGCCGGCCGCCGTCTATTACTTCTGCGCAAAGAAATGGCACAGCGCAGTGCCCGATCGCCTGATTCTGCCGGTCGAGCAGAACAGCACCCAACAAGCAAAAACGAGCGGGGCCGGTCGCGCTGCGGCGCAGGCCTGATCTGGACGTGGACCAGGCTGGATGCCTCTTGAACTGCCGTAAGCCCATTCATGATTAGGAGCGTCACGACAATGAAATCGAACAAGACCCTGCTGACCACATTGCTGTCCATGGGCCTGTTGGCCAGTGCCGGTGCGACGCAAGCCGCCGGCTGGTGCGAATCGGGCAAACCGGTGAAATTCGCCGGGCTGAACTGGGAGAGCGGCATGCTCCTGACCGACGTGCTGCAAGTGGTGCTGGAGAAAGGTTACGGCTGCAAGACCGACAGCCTGCCGGGCAATTCCATCACCATGGAAAACGCCCTGAGCAGTAACGATATTCAAGTGTTCGCCGAAGAATGGGTCGGCCGTAGCGAGGTCTGGAACAAGGCCGAGAAGGCCGGCAAGGTCGTCGGTGTCGGCGCACCGGTGGTGGGTGCGGTCGAAGGCTGGTACGTGCCGCGTTACGTGATCGAAGGCGACGCCAAGCGCAAGCTCGAGGCGAAAGCCCCGGACCTGAAAAACATCGCTGACCTGGGCAAGTATTCCGCCGTGTTCAAGGACGCCGAAGAGCCGTCCAAGGGCCGCTTCTATAACTGCCCGGCCGGCTGGACCTGCGAGCTCGACAACAGCGAAATGCTCAAGAGCTACGGTCTGGAAAACAGCTACACCAACTTCCGTCCGGGCACCGGACCTGCGCTGGATGCAGCGGTGCTGTCGAGCTACAAGCGTGGCGAGCCGATCCTCTTCTACTACTGGTCGCCGACGCCGCTGATGGGCCAGATCGACGCGGTCAAACTGGAAGAGAAACCCGGCGTCGACAAGACAGTCAGCATCAAGGTCGGCCTGTCGAAAACCTTCCACGACGAAGCCCCTGAACTGGTCGCCGTGCTGGAAAAGGTCAACCTGCCGATCGACCTGCTCAATCAGAACCTCGGGCGCATGGCCAAGGAACGTATCGAGTCGGCAAAACTGGCGAAAATCTTCCTCAAGGAACATCCTGAAGTCTGGCACGCATGGGTGAGCGACGACGCAGCCAAGAAAATCGACGCGGCCTTGTAGGTCAGGTTTCCCGGCTGCCAGCACGGCAGCCGGACGCTTGATCGCAACCCCTTGATTGAGAGTCCCTTATGTTTCCCGAAAGCTTTACCTTTTCCATCGCCGACTGGGTCAACGGTTGGGTCGATTCGCTGGTGACCAACTACGGCGACGTGTTCCGGCATATCTCCGACACGCTGCTGTGGGCCATCGTCAGTCTCGAAGGTTTGCTGCGTGCGGCGCCGTGGTGGTTGATGCTGGCAATCGTCGGTGTCATCGCCTGGCACGCCACGCGCAAAGTGGTGACCACCGCCGTGATTGTCGGTCTGTTGTTTCTGGTGGGTGCGGTCGGCCTCTGGGACAAACTCATGCAGACCCTGGCGCTGATGATGGTCGCGACGATCATTTCGGTGCTGATCGGCATCCCGCTGGGGATCCTCTCAGCGCGCAGCAATCGCTTGCGTTCGGTGCTGATGCCGCTGCTCGACATCATGCAGACCATGCCGAGTTTCGTTTACCTGATTCCGGTGCTGATGCTGTTCGGCCTGGGCAAGGTGCCGGCGATTTTCGCCACGGTGATCTACGCCGCGCCGCCGCTGATTCGCTTGACCGATCTGGGCATTCGCCAGGTCGATGGCGAAGTCATGGAGGCGATCAATGCCTTCGGCGCCAACCGCTGGCAGCAACTGTTCGGCGTGCAACTGCCGCTGGCGCTGCCGAGCATCATGGCCGGGATCAACCAGACCACGATGATGGCCCTGTCGATGGTGGTGATTGCCTCGATGATCGGCGCCCGTGGCCTCGGTGAAGACGTACTGGTGGGGATTCAGACCCTCAACGTCGGCCGTGGTCTTGAGGCCGGGCTGGCGATCGTGATTCTCGCTGTGGTCATCGACCGCATCACTCAAGCGTACGGTCGGCCACGGCACGAGGTGAGCAAATGAGCAACGCAAGCGTGAGCAAGATCGAAGTGCGCAACGTCTTCAAGATTTTCGGCAACCGCGCCAAGGATGCGCTGGCCATGGTCGGCCAGGGCAAGAGCAAGGACCAGGTGCTCAACGAAACCGGTTGCGTGGTCGGCGTGAACGACTTGTCGCTAAGCATCGGCACCGGCGAAATCTTCGTGATCATGGGCCTGTCCGGCTCGGGCAAATCCACCTTGGTACGGCACTTCAATCGCCTGATCGACCCCACCAGCGGGGCGATTCTGGTCGATGGCGAGGACATCCTGCAGTACGACATGGACGCCCTGCGCGAATTTCGTCGACACAAGATCAGCATGGTGTTCCAGAGCTTCGGTCTGCTGCCGCACAAGACCGTGCTCGATAACGTCGCCTACGGTTTGAAAGTCCGTGGCGAAAGCAAGCAGGTCTGCGCCGAACGCGCGCTGCACTGGATCAACACCGTCGGCCTCAAAGGCTACGAAAACAAATACCCGCACCAGCTCTCCGGCGGCATGCGTCAGCGCGTCGGCCTCGCCCGTGCGTTGGCGGCGGACACCGACATCATCCTCATGGACGAAGCGTTCAGTGCGCTGGACCCGCTGATCCGCGCCGAGATGCAGGACCAGTTGCTGGAACTGCAAAAGACCCTGCACAAAACCATCGTCTTCATCACCCACGACCTCGACGAAGCCGTGCGCATCGGCAATCGCATCGCGATTCTCAAGGATGGCCGGTTGATCCAGGTGGGTACGCCAAGAGAGATCCTGCACTCGCCGGCCGATGAGTATGTCGACCGGTTCGTACAGCGGCGGGCGGCGGTGGTGTGACGCTGAGTGGCCGTTGTGGTGAGGGGATTTATCCCCGTTGGGTGGCGAAGCCGCCCCAAACCATGCTCGCAAATCTGTCAGACAGACCGCGGTGGCCGGTTTTACGACTGCTTCGCAGCCGAACGGGGATAAATCCCCTCACCACAGGGTTACCGGCATCAACAGAATTGGTATGAGGTTAGAGATGTCCCAGGCTGAAAAAATCGTTATCACAGGCAGCCCTCTGCGTTGGCAGGACGTGGTCGCTGTCGCCCGTCACGGTGCGCCGCTGGATCTGTCCAGCGACACCTGGGCGCGCATCGACAACGCTCAGGCCATCGTTCAGCGCATCGTCGCCAGCGGCGAGCGTGCCTATGGCGTCAACACCGGTCTGGGCGGTCTGTCCAACGTTTCGCTGCAAGACGAACAGCTCAGCCAACTCTCGCGCAACACCCTGCTCAGCCATGCCTGCGGTGTCGGCCCGGTGCTTAGCGACGAGCAGACCCGCGCGATCATCTGCGCCGCGATCCACAACTACAGCCACGGCAAATCCGGCCTGCATCGACGTGTGGTCGAAGGGCTGCTGGCGCTGCTCAATCGCGGCATCACCCCGCAGGTGCCGTCGCAGGGTTCGGTGGGTTATCTGACGCACATGGCGCACATCGGCATCGCGCTGCTCGGCGTTGGCAATGTCAGCTATCGCGGCCGGATCATTTCGGCGCAACAGGCGCTGGCTGAAGAAGGCCTGCAACCTGTGCCGCTCGGCGCGAAGGATGGCTTGTGTCTGGTCAACGGCACACCGTGCATGACCGGCCTCAGTTGCCTGGCGATTGCCGACGCTACGCGGCTGTTGCAATGGGCCGACGTCATCGGCGCGATGAGTTTCGAAGCCCAGCGCGGCCAGATCGATGCGTTCGATGCCGAGATCATCGCGCTCAAGCCGCATCCGGGCATGCAGCAGGTCGGCAACAACCTGCGCGCCTTGCTCGATGGCAGCGAAGTGATCGCCGCGAGCAAAGGCATTCGCACTCAGGATGCGCTGAGCATTCGTTCGATCCCGCAGGTTCACGGCGCCGCCCGTGATCAACTGGAGCATGCGATCAAACAGGTCGAAGCCGAACTCAACGGCTGCACCGACAACCCGTTACTGCTGGGCACGCCGGACAATTTCCGAGTGATGTCGCAGGCCAACCCGCACGGTCAATCCGTGGCGATGGCTGCGGATCTGCTGGCGATTGCCATGGCCGAAATCGGCTCGATTGCCGAGCGCCGTCTGGACCGTTTGGTCAATCCGCACGTCAGCGGTCTGCCGGCGTTTCTGGTGGCCAATCCCGGGGTCAACTCGGGGATGATGATCGTGCAATACGTCGCCGCCTCGCTGTGTGCGGAAAACCGTCAATTGGCGCAACCGGCGGTACTCGACAACTACATCACCTCGGGCCTGCAGGAAGATCACCTGAGCATGGGCACCAACGCCGCGCTGAAGCTGCATCGCGCGCTGGAAAACTGCACGCAGATCCTCGCGATTGAATATTTGCTGGCGGCGCAGGCGTTTGAATTCCTCAAGGAACAGCGCTTTGGCGTGGGCACCGACCGCGCGTGGAAACTGCTGCGCGAAACGGTCCCGGCCTACGATCAGGACCGCTGGCTGGCGCCGGATATCGCTGCCGCTGCGACCGTGTTGAAAAACCCTAATCTGCCGCACAACGTCCTACCGAATTTGCACTGACAACTACCCATACCAGCGTGCCAAGGCGTGGATCGTTCACAAGACGAGAAGCGACGGATAACGGAATGCTCCGGAGCGACTGGTAGTTAATAACAATGCCTGACAGGAGCATTTTAATGACTGCGCTGAATCTGATCCCCGGCCAACTGAGCCTGGCCCAACTGCGTGACGTCTATCAGAACCCGGTCACACTGACCCTCGACAACAGCGCCAGCGCGCAGATCGAGGCCAGCGTCGCCTGCGTCGAGCAGATCCTTGCCGAGAACCGCACCGCCTACGGCATCAACACCGGTTTCGGTCTGCTGGCCTCGACGCGCATCGCCAGTGAAGACCTGGAAAACCTGCAGCGTTCGCTGGTGCTCTCGCACGCGGCCGGGGTCGGCCAGCCGATCAGCGATGAGCTGGTGCGACTGATCATGGTGCTCAAGGTCAACAGTCTCAGCCGTGGTTTTTCCGGGATCCGTCGGCAGGTGATCGATGCGCTGATCGCGCTGATCAATGCCGAGGTCTATCCGCATATTCCGTTGAAAGGTTCGGTCGGTGCGTCGGGCGATCTGGCGCCGTTGGCGCACATGTCGCTGGTGCTGCTGGGCGAGGGCAAGGCGCGCTACAAGGGCGAATGGCTTGAAGCCACCGAAGCGCTGAAAGTCGCCGGCCTGGCGCCGCTGACGTTAGCGGCTAAAGAAGGTCTGGCGCTGCTCAACGGTACCCAGGTTTCCACGGCGTTTGCCCTGCGCGGTTTGTTCGAAGGCGAAGACCTGTTTGCCGGTGCAGTGGCGCTGGGCAGTCTCACCGTAGAAGCCGTGCTCGGTTCGCGCTCGCCGTTCGACGCGCGCATTCATGCCGCACGTGGGCAGAAAGGGCAGATCGATGCCGCTGCGGCCTACCGCGATCTGCTCGGTGAGCGCAGCGAAGTCTCCGCCTCGCATCAGAACTGCGACAAGGTTCAGGACCCGTATTCGCTGCGCTGCCAGCCGCAAGTCATGGGCGCCTGCCTGACCCAGTTCCGCCAGGCCGCTGAAGTGCTGGCGGTGGAAGCCAACGCAGTTTCCGACAACCCGCTGGTATTCGCCGCTGAAGGCGACGTGATTTCCGGCGGCAACTTCCACGCCGAGCCGGTGGCCATGGCCGCTGACAACATGGCCCTGGCCATCGCTGAAATCGGCTCGCTGAGCGAACGCCGCATCTCGCTGATGATGGACAAGCACATGTCGCAACTGCCGCCGTTCCTGGTGGCCAATGGCGGGGTGAACTCCGGTTTCATGATCGCCCAGGTCACCGCTGCGGCGCTGGCCAGCGAAAACAAGGCGTTGTCCCACCCGCATTCGGTGGACAGCCTGCCGACCTCGGCCAACCAGGAAGACCACGTGTCGATGGCCCCGGCCGCCGGCAAGCGGCTGTGGGAAATGGCTGAGAACACTCGCGGCATTCTCGCCGTGGAATGGCTGGCGGCGGTGCAGGGCCTGGATCTGCGCAACGGTCTGAAGACCTCGCCGAAGCTGGAACAGGCACGGGCGATTTTGCGCAAGGAAGTGCCGTTCTATGAGAAGGACCGATTCTTTGCACCTGACATCAATGCGGCGACGCAATTGCTGGC
>NZ_WBRZ01000170.1:0-12702 GCF_008923895.1 Pseudomonas sp. GXM4 | reverse complement strand
CATCTAACGCAAGTTTGTTAGATCCGTTTCATATATGCCGAAACCCAATGTGGAAGCGAGCCTGCTCGCGAAGAGGCCCTGCCAGCCGCCATCGATGCTGCCTTAAACAGCCATTTCGCGAGCAGGCTCGCTCCCACATGAAAAGCGGTTCGCCATGCAACCCGACAACGGAGGTCATCCATGGCCCGTCAATCTCTGCTCAGCCTGCCGCTGGCCGCGCCGCCGCTGAAAAGCCGTCGCACCTGGCCCCGCCTGAATCAACGCCTGTTGCCCTGGCTGTTGCCCGTCAGCCTGTTCGTCCTGTGGTGGCTGGCCGCGCGCAATCAGTGGATGAGCGAGCAGATCCTGCCGGCGCCATCGCTGGTGTGGAGCAGCGCTGTGGAACTGGCCCAAGGCGAGTTGTGGAGTCATTTGTGGATCAGCCTGCAACGGTTGTTCTGGGGCTTGTTGGCAGGCGTTTCGACCGGCGCGGTGCTTGGCGCCGCACTGGGCTTCAGTCGACGTCTGGAGCGCCTGGTTTTTCCGACATTCGCCGGATTGGCGCAGGTGCCGACGCTGGCGTGGATTCCGCTGTTCATGGTGTTTTTCGGCATCGGCGAACTGCTGAAACTGGTGGTGCTGATCAAGGCCATTGTGGTGCCGGTGACCTTGCACACACTGGTTGGCGTGCGCGATGCGCAACCGAAACTGCGCGAAGCCGCCGCCGTGTTGCGCCTGCCGCCGCGTCTGCTGATTCGGCGCCTGGTGCTTCCCGCTGCGTTGCCGGCGTTCATGGCCGGCGTGCGCCTGGCACTCGCTGCCGGCTGGACCTCGTTGCTGGCGGTCGAGCTGCTGGCCTCCAGCGAAGGCATCGGCTATATGATGGTCTGGGCGCGGCAGTTGTTCATGCTCGACATCGTGTTCGTGTGCATCGTGGTCATCGGTCTGATCGGCGTGGCGATGGATCGCGGCATCGGCCTGCTCGACCGCAAACTGGTGCACTGGCCGCACCCGGCCACCGCGCACATCACACGCGACCCGCGCTATCAGGGCTGGCAGCGCCTGCAACCGTGGCTGTTGCCGCTGGGCTTGTTGGCGCTTTGGCAAACGACCAATGATCAGCAGTGGGTCGACGCGAATATTCTGATCAGCCCTGCGGCTGTGCTGAGCACGACATGGGACGGACTGCTCGACGGCACGCTGGTCAACGGCATGGCGCTGAGCCTGAGCCGCACCCTGGGCGGCTTGCTGATCGGTGGCGGCCTCGGTTTCGCCCTGGGCTTGCTCCTCGGCCTGTCACGTCTCAGCGAACGCCTGCTCGGCCCGACACTCGCCGCACTGCGGCAGATTGCGATTTTCGCCTGGGTGCCACTGCTCACCGCGTGGTTCGGTCTCGGCGAACTGGCCAAGTGGGTGTTCGTCGCTCTCGCCGCCTTCTTCCCGCTGTTCATCGCCACCCAGCGCAGCGTCGCCAACCTCTCGCCGCAACTCAACGAAGCCGCGCAAGTGCTGCGCCTGAGCCTCGGTCAGCGCATGCGTCGACTGGTCCTGCCCGGCGCTGCGCCGGGGATTTTCGCCGGGCTGCGATTGAGCCTGATCTACGCCTGGCTCGGCACCATCGGCGCTGAATATTTCATGCCGTCCAATGGCGGCATCGGCAGCCAGATGATCGGCGCGCAGCAGCTGCTGCGCATGGATCTGATCATGGCCGGCATGCTGCTGGTCGGCCTCACCGGCGCCCTGCTCAACCTGATCGGCCAACGCCTGGAAATTCGCGCGACCCGCTGGAGACACGCATGAACGCACCGATTGTCAGCTTCAACCACGTAGGCAAATCCTTCGCCGTCAACGGTTTCGAACTGGAGGCGATTCGCGAATTCAACCTGGACATTGCCGAGGGCGAATTCGTCGCCATCGTCGGTTCCAGCGGCTGCGGCAAATCCACTTTGCTGCGTTTGCTGGTCGGCCTCGACACCGAGTTTCGCGGGCACATCAGTGTCGATGGCAAGGCCGTCAGCGGCATCGGCGGCGAGCGCGGCATCGTCTTTCAAGAACATCGCCTGTTTCCGTGGCTAACGGTCGCCGACAACATCGGCCTGGGTCTGGTCAATGAACCGCTGAGCGGAGCGCAGAAGCAACAACGCATCAAAGACTTTATCGAGCTGGTCGGCCTCAGCGATTTCACCGCGGCCTATCCGCATCAACTCTCCGGCGGCATGGCGCAGCGCGTGGCGATTGCTCGCGGTCTCGTCGCCAGCCCGCGAATCCTGTTGCTCGACGAACCCTTCGGCGCCCTCGACGCACTGACCCGCCAGCAAATGCAGGACGAGCTGCTGGCGATCCGCGAGCGGGCACAGATCACCACGATTCTGGTGACCCACGATGTCGAGGAAGCGATTTTTCTGGCCGACCGCGTGGTGGTGATGGAGCCGCGTCCGGGGCGGATCAAGCAAGTGGTCGACATCGCCCTGCCGCACCCGCGCCAGCGCAGCAGTTACGACTTCCATCAGTTGCGTGAAGAACTGCTGCACGAACTGACCAGTGATGACCATTACCAACCGAGCGCAGCGGTGCAGATCCGCGATCTGCCGCTGACGTTCATTGCCTGCTGAACAGGAGTTTCGCGATGCCGCAACGTCCCAACTTTCTAGTGATTCTGGCCGACGACCTGGGCTTTTCCGACATCGGTGCGTTCGGCGGCGAAATCGCTACGCCGAACCTTGATGCGCTGGCCGAGAACGGCCTGCGCCTGACCGATTTTCACACCGCACCGACCTGCTCGCCGACGCGCTCGATGCTGCTGACCGGCACCGATCACCACATCGCCGGCATCGGCACCATGGCCGAAGCGTTGACCCCGGAACTGATCGGCAAACCTGGTTACGAAGGCTACCTGAATGACCGCGTCGTCGCCCTGCCCGAGCTGCTGCGCGAGGCCGGCTATCAAACCTTGATGAGCGGCAAATGGCACTTGGGGCTGAAGGCTGAACTGGCGCCCCATGCGCGTGGTTTCGAGCGTTCGTTTTCACTGTTGCCGGGCGCTGCCAACCACTATGGTTTCGAGCCGACCTACGATGAGCAAACGCCGGGCCTGCTGAAATCCACCCCGGCGCTGTACATCGAGGACGATCAGTTTGTTGACGAGTTGCCGAAGGATTTCTATTCCTCCGATGCCTTCGGCGACAAGCTGCTGCAGTACCTCAAGGAACGCGATCAGACCCGGCCGTTCTTCGCTTACCTGCCCTTCTCCGCGCCGCACTGGCCGCTGCAGGCACCGGCCGAGATCGTCGAGAAATACCGTGGCCGTTATGACGCCGGCCCGCAAGTGCTGCGCCTCGAACGCCTGGAAAAACTCAAGGCGCTGGGCCTGATCGACGCGGACGTCGAGCCGCACCCGCTTATTCAGCTCAGCGCGCAGTGGGACGCGTTGAGCGATGAACAAAAGCAGATTTCCGCACGAGCCATGGAGGTCTACTCGGCGATGGTCGAGCGCATGGACTGGAACATCGGCCGGGTCATCGATTACCTGCGCCAGCAAGGCCAGCTCGACAACACCTTCATCCTGTTCATGTCCGACAACGGTGCCGAAGGCGCGCTGCTGGAAGCGTTCCCCAAGTTCGGCCCGGAGCTGATGACCTACCTCAACCAGCATTACGACAACAGCCTCGACAACATCGGCCGGGCCAATTCCTACGTCTGGTACGGGCCGAACTGGGCGCAAGTGGCAACCGCGCCGTCACGCTTGTTCAAGGCTTTCACCACCGAGGGCGGGATCCGCGTGCCGGCGCTGCTGCACTATCCACAATTGCCGCTCAAAGGGCAGATCAGCCATGGTTTCGGCACGGTGATGGACATCACCCCAACCATTCTCGATCTGGCTGGCGTGCGGCATCCGGGCAAACAGTGGAAAGGCAAAGCGGTGGCGCCACTGCGCGGCAAGTCGTGGCTGGGCTTCCTGTCCGGCGAGACCGCGCAGGTGCATGACGAGCACACCGTGACAGGGTGGGAATTGTTCGGACGCCGGGCGATTCGTCAAGGCTCGTGGAAGGCCGTGTGGATTCCCGGGCCTGTCGGGCCGGCGACCTGGCAGCTTTATGATCTGGCGAGCGATCCAGGGGAGATTCATGATCTGGCGTTGAGTCAGCCGCAGAAACTCACTGACTTGATCGGGCATTGGCAGCGGTATGTGGAAGAGACCGGGGTGATCCTCAGTGCTTCGCCGTTTCAGCCTGATTGAACCAAGATCAAAAGCCCCCCTCACCCCAGCCCTCTCCCTGAGGGAGAGGGGGAAAGGGAGCAGATCTTCATGCTTTTCCAACTTGAGGTCGGCTCGAAATTTCAGGTCGATGTATCCAGCATAAACAGCTAGATCAGTCCCCTCTCCCCTGGGAGAGGGTTAGGGTGAGGGGCATCTGTCAGGCCTCCACCGCCTCCCCGGACACCACTTCCTCATCTCCGCGCACAAACCGGTTCGCCCGGCCAAACGTGCCGAAATCATTGAACCGCACACCCATCTCGCGCATCACCTTGTGCGCCACCGGCACGGTCATCTGACGAATGTAAAACGGCTCCTTGACCACGAAATGATGAATCCCGTGACTGCTGCCGAAGTTGAAGCAGAACGCTTGCAACGGCCACAGCCACCAAGGGTTCAGCACCTGGCATTGCTGCAGCACATTGCCCGGTTCGACGTCGCCGTAGTAATGCATGTTCGAGCTGATGAAGTGCAGGCAAAAAGTGCGCAATACATTCGGGCCGATGATCACCACGGCGGCAATATCGATCACCTGCATCACCGAAAGCGTGGTGGCCGACCACTCGATGGGCGAGCCGAGCAAATGCGCAATGCCATTGGCCGCGTGAAAGCCGAGAAACACATACCACGCGCCCCAATGCAGCAGCGCCAGCGGTGCGTAGACCTTGAGCACGCGTTTACCGATGCTCCACTTGTGTGCCCAGGTCTTGGCGCGGAGCAGGCGGATAAAGGCCGACATGACGTTATCGCCAACCATCAGCAGACGGGCAAATCCCCACGGCTCGCCGTTGGTGATTGCGCGCTCTTCCATGTCGGCTTCAGTGCCGGAAACCTTGTGATGGTTGAGGTGCAGATGGCGACGGATCCATGGATTGATCGTGCTCGGCCGCGCCAGCCAGACCAGGCCCATCATCAGGTTGTGCGGCACGCGCTGTTTGCGGAAGTACATGCTGTGGATCAGGTCGTGTTCCAGCTCATGGGTCAGCGAGGCGAAAAAAGCATTGAGCAGCAGGCACACCCACCAAGCCATATGGCCAGTGATGTACAGCGCCGCCGAAGCGATCATCCCGGCCAGCGCGAACGCCAGAATCCCCGCACCGAGGGCATCCTGATGCTGAAGAATCGGGTAGCGCTCACGCAATTGCGCACCTTTGGCCAGCACCACTTGGCGAATATGTGCCGAGCGCTGCGCCGCATTCAGTCGTTCAGGGCTTGCAGAAGTACCGTCCATGCTTCCATCCTCGGGTCTAAGATGAATGCATCGTGCCTTGCCGGGGTTCGATCCGCGCTAGCCAAGAACGCCAACCTGTTGACCGGACGCGCCAATCCGCATGAAGGAACCGACCTCCCTCGCCAGCTGGACCCGCGCCTTGCGCAAACAACTCGACGCGCTCGGGCTGGACAGCCTTGCCTTGTGCCAACAGGCCGGGCTCGACCCAGCGCTGATGGACGACCCCAATGCGCGCTATCCGCTGTCCGGTACCACGCGCCTGTGGGCGCTCGCCGTTGAAGCCAGCGGCGACCCGGCGCTGGGCTTGCGCGTGTCGCGTTTCGTCAGCCCGACCACCTTCCACGCGCTCGGTTATGCATTGGTGGCCAGCGGCAGCTTGCGCGAGGTGTTCGAGCGCATCGTGCGCTATCACCCGGTGGTCAGCGATGCGCTGGAACTGGAGCTGAGCCGCAGCGAAGACCGCTATCAATTCCGCCTGAAAATCCCGCCCGGCAACCCGGCGCCGGCCGTCGAAGCCATCGACGCCTTCGCGGCGATCTACGTGCGCACCTGTCGCAATCGCCTTGGCCGTGACTACGCACCGCTGGCGGTGTACTTGCGCCGCCCCGAACCGAGCGATGCCCAGCAATGGCACAAAGTCTTCCGCGCGCCAGTGTATTTTTCCGCCACCGAAGACCGCCTGGAATTCGCCCTCGGCGACTTCGACAGCCACCTCGACGACGCCAACCCGGAACTGGCCGAACACAACGAAGCCGTACTCAAACGCACCCTCGCCCAGCTCAAGCCGCTGACCTGGGAGCGTAAGGTGCGCGATGCGATTGAAGAACAGTTGCCCGAAGGCGAGCCGAGCGCCGAACGCATCGCCCAGACCTTGCACCTGAGCCTGCGCAGCCTGCAACGGCATCTGGCGGATGAGGGCTGTCGCTTCGACACCCTGCTCAACGAAAGCCGCGAGAATCTCGCGCTGCTGCACCTGCGTGACCCGCAGTGTTCTTTGAGTGAAGTCAGCTATCTGCTGGGATTCGCTGACACCAGCAGCTTCAGCCGCGCGTTCAAGCGCTGGACAGGGATGACGCCGGGGCAGTTTCGGGATCAGTTGCGCTGAGTTTCAACTGTTGCGCAGGCTGCGCGCCAGACCGGCCGACCATTGTTCGATCATTGCAGCGCCCACCTCCGCGAAGGCAGGATGATTTGCGCTGTACTCCGCCATTTCGCCCATCGCTTCCTGCACACCGTGTGCGACCATATGCAGTAACTGGTTACAACGCGCTTCACTCAGATTGCAGGCCGTACGACCAAACCTGGTAAGCATTTTATGCTTGGGCCACGCCTTCGAACCGCCCAACAGCAGTGCCATGCTATCGCTCTTGATGTACACCGACGTGGTGATGATGTCGTACGCCGGAGCCAGCCTGACCAATGAGTGCTCGCCACAATCCTCATAGAGCACGCCAAAGTTTTTCAGGTGGGCATCGCCGTTTTTCAATGCCGCCGATAAAGCGACAATCTTGAAGAAAGCTTCCAGTGCGTGCTTGAGTAATGAGGGCGAAACAAACGCCTTGATCTGCCGTGCGACTCCTTCGTAAGAACCGTCGTATTTGGCCTTCGACGGCCAGCCGTTGAGCACGCAAAAGTCTTCGAAACCGAGGTATCCGGTTTCGCTCAAGTCAAAACGCTCGATGACGAGAAATTTGCCATGCTCGCTGAGTTCGAAATGCGGCACGTCGAGGCCACAAAGTTGCGCAGCGCGCATGCAGAAAAATTCGTTGGTTGCCAGCTCGGGATACTCTTCGGCACGGAAGGCTTTGACCAGATGAGTCGAGCCTCGGTGCGTCAGTCGGTCTATTGCAGCGGCACTGTCACGCACCAACACTTTGGGCTGCACGCCTGAAACTCCGGAATACTGCCCGTAAGTCTGCAAAAGATCCTCGAACAAACCTTGCGCACCGTCATGAACCAACAACTCAGCGAGCGAGGTTTCAGGTGGACGATCAGTTGTCGATGCGCTCGCGATCGAAAGACGCCCCAGTTGATGCGGGCCGACGATACTTAGTAAAGCGAAGTCATCGAAGCCGCGCACGGCTTTGCTGAAACGCCGGACCAACTCATCGCGCAACGCACCTTCAGGAAGATTCATCTCGAATATCGGATGAATGCCGCGTTCACAACCATAACTTTCCAGGCGTGTCGGCATGGTCAGCGAAACGGCATTTTCATCAATCGCATCGTCCCGATAGCTGAACACGCTGTCGACATCTGCGTGCCCGCGCCCCAATCTTCCAACCTCATGGCCGCCGACGCAGACCTGCAAGCGATCCAATGCCTCAGCCATGGAAGTTCACCTTGCGCAGCGTGTCGAGTGTCGGCCGTCGAGAGCCGCGGGGGATTGCGGCCAATTCGTAGCCGAATCCGTTAAGAATGGCTTCGACTTTGCGCAAACCGATTTCCGAGATTGTGTTGTTTTCAATCCCCGAGATTGTTGCGCGGCTCATGCCGTATTGCTGCGCCAAAGCTTGCTGGGACAGCTTTTCGGCCTTACGCAAGCATCTGATCAACTCGCCAATTTTTTCCATCACCGCCCCAAATGCATTGCTTACAATGCAAAATCCACCTAAAAAATTAAAATGCATCATAAACAATGCAAGTGAATGAGCTTAGCGTAGATGGTCAGCCATCGCTAACGTCTTGACACCGCCTCTCAAACCCCAACTCAAACACCGTCCCCGCCACATCACTCCTCACCCGCACCCGCCCGCCATGCAATTGCATGATCGACTGCACGATCGCCAAACCCAGCCCACCCGAATCTCCCGGTTCCGCACGTGAAGGATCGACGCGGTAGAAACGGTCGAACAGTTTGCCCAGATGCTCTGGCGCGATGACCGGGCCGTGGTTGTGCACTTGCAGCCAGCACATACCCGGTTCATCGAAGCGTTGCAGGCTGATCAGGGTGCCGGGGTCGGCGTGGCGTACGGCATTGGCCAGCAGATTGCCGAGGGCGCGTTGCAGCAGTTGCTGGTCGGCGAGCAATTCGCCGTGCATGCGGTTTTGCAGTTGCAGGTCGCGGTCATCGGCCAGGGCTTCGAAGTAATCGCAGAGCTCGTCGCCGACGTTGTGCAAGTCCAGTGTTTGCAGACTGAGCGCACGTTCGGCCTGTTCGGCGCGGGCGAGGAACATCAGGTTCTCGGCCATGCGCTTGAGCCGTTCGAACTCTTCCATGTTCGAGGCCAGCACTTCCTGATATTCGGCCGTGCTGCGCGGATGGTTCAGGGCCTGGCCGTTGCTGGCGAGCAAGGTGTGCAGAGGGGTGCGGATTTCGTGCGCGAGGTCGGCGGAGAATTGCGACAGGCGCTGCACGCTGTCGTCCAGCCGCGCCAGCATGGTGTTGAGCGCGTGCACCGGCTCGCGCAGTTCGCTCGGCGTGCCCTCGGTAGGCAGGCGTCGATCGAGGCTGCGCAGATCGATGCTGCGCACCGCTTCACTCAACTGATGCAATGGCTGCAAGCCGCGCCGCAGCAGCAACAGGCCCAGAGCAAACGCGAGCACCGCGCCGAGGCCGACGGACAGGTACAGACGCAGGCGATAACTGCCGAGCATCTGCTCGCGCTCGCTGAGCACTTTGCCGGCGATCACCGTGAGGGTTTCACCGTTGGGGCCTTGCGCCTGGCCGGACAGCAAGGCCAGCTCGGCGCCGTCACTGGCCTGCCAGGTGAGCACGTCACGGCGCTGCGGCATTTGCTCTCGCGCTAATGCATTGAGCGCCGGCAATTCACGTTGGCGCGGGTTGATCGCGATCACGCTGGAACCGTCGGCCCGGCGCACCAGCAACAGACTGTCGAGATTGCCGAGCATGTTCTGATACAGCCGTGGCCGTGCCTGCAAGGCGTCGAGGCTGTCGCTGTCGGCGAGCAAGGCGCGTACTTGCTCCAGGCGACCGAGCAGAGCCATGTCGTCACGAAAGGCCAATTCCGAGGCCAGCGAACGGTAGAGAAACACGCCGATTGCGCTCAGCACCAGCGCGCAGACCATGGCGAAGGCCAGCGCCAATCGCCAGGCGATCGACTTACTCCACATCGTCCGGCGCTTCCAGTTGATAACCGACGCCACGCACAGTGCGGATAAGTTTCGGCATGTACGGGTCATCGACCTTGGCACGCAGGCGACGCACGGCGACCTCGACCATGTTGGTGTCGCTGTCGAAATTCAGGTTCCACACCTGCGAGGCAATCAGCGTGCGCGAAAGCACTTCGCCCTGGCGGCTGGCGAGCAGCTGCAACAGGGCGAATTCCTTGTTGGTCAGGGCAATGCGCTGGCCGCCGCGACTGACCCGGCGGCGCAATACGTCGATTTCCAGGTCGGCAATGCTGTACGACTCGGCTTCGCGCATCGGCCCGCGTCGCAGCAGCGTGCGTACGCGCGCGAGCAACTCGGCGAAGGCGAAGGGTTTGAGCAGGTAGTCATCGGCGCCCAGCTCAAGACCACGGACGCGGTCTTCGATGGCGTCCTTGGCGGTGAGAAACAGCACCGGTGTAGCGCCGCGCTGGCGGATCAGCTGGAGCAATTGCCAGCCGTTTAGACCGGGCAGCATCACGTCGAGGATGATCAGGTCGTATTCCTGCTGCTCGATAAAATAGCGGCCGTCGAGGCCATTGAGCGCCACGTCCACGGCGAAACCCGACTCGCCCAGGCCCTTGGCGAGGAAATTCGCGGTTTTGGCTTCATCTTCTACGACCAGCAAACGCATGGCACACCTCGATTGATCAGGTACACAGGCTAGGCGTGTTCGCCGCCGTTGCCCATTACAAACTTGTAATCCGCCTGACGGGGTTCTGACGAAGTGCGCCGGTTAAGGTGCAGACCTTCTCAATCGGAGCCTGCACATGAACGTCAAATACCTTGTCGCCAGCCTGATCCTCGGCCTCAGCGGCGCCGCGAGCGCCACGCCAGAACTGCCGCGCCACGCCGATCTCGACCTGAAAACCGCACGCTGGCTGGCGGACAAGGCGATGAGCAGTTGCACCGGCACGGTGTCGGTGCTCGACCGTGGCGGTAACTTGCTGGTGACGTTGCGTGGTGACGGCGTCGGGCCGCACAACACCGCCGCCAGCCAACGCAAGGCCTACACCGCGCTGTCGACCAAGACGCCGACGCGGCTGTTCGCCGAGCGCGCCCGCAGCAACCCGGAAACCGCCAACCTCAACACCCTCGATGAATTGCTTTTGCTCGGCGGCGGCATTCCGTTGTTCGCCGGCAGCGAACTGGTCGGCGCCATGGGCGTGGCCGGTTCCGGCGGCGGTGAGCAAGACGAAAACTGCGCCCGCGCCGCCGCCGACAAAGCCGGCCTGACCATCACCCGTTCCCACTAAGGAGATCCACCATGACCACCCTGCGCATGACTCTCGCCGCCCTCGGCCTGAGTGCTGTTTCCAGCCTGACGCTGGCCGCCGGCAATCCGCTGAGCGTGCACGTGCTCAACCTGGAAAACGGCCTGCCGTCACCGGGCATCAACGTCACCCTGGAAAAACACGTCGGCGAAAACTGGCAGCCACTGGCCCAAGGCACCACAAACGAGCAAGGGCGGATCGCCGAGCTGTTCCCTGCCAAACAGCCATTCGAAGCCGGTGAATACCGCGTGGTGTTCAAGACCGGCGAGTATTACCAGAAGATCAAGCATGAGACGTTCTTCCCGGAAATTCCGGTGATCTTTCAGGTCAAGCAGACTGATCAGCACTACCACATCCCGCTGCTGCTGAGCCCGTACGGTTTCTCGACCTATCGCGGTTCGTAATCCAAACGCGGATCCTTCGTAGGAGTGAGCCTTTGTGGTGAGGGGATTTATCCCCGCTGGAGTACGCAGCAGTGCCTTGTTCAGGGCCGCTTCGCGCCCCAGCGGGGATAAATCCCCTCGCCACAGGTGCCAGTTCCGACATTGGATCGGTTTCAGTTTTCAGATCGTGGCCAAGGCACGCAATCTCACCGCATCGAGGATTTCGATTTCGCCGTAAGCCAACCCGATAATCCCCTGCCCCTGCAGATCCTTGAGGATCTGATTGGTGGTCTGCCGCGACAGCGATAGCATCGCTGCCAACTGCTCCTGCGGCAGTTGCAGCACCCGACGCGGTGCGTCGAGTTCGCCATAACCTTCGGCGATCATCAGCAAGCGATGCGCCAGACGCGCCGGGGCTGGCAGCAGGCTCAGCTGTTCGAGATTGATGAACGCCAGGCGCAACTTGTGGCTCATCAACAGCGCCAGATGCCGCCAGTACTGCGGCTGTTCGTCGAGCAATTTGAGCAACGCCGCTTGCGGAACATTCAGCAAGGTGCACGACCCTACTGCATAGGCATCGTGAGTGCGAGGCTGGCCATCGAACAGGCAAATTTCGCCGAACCAGTGCGGCGCCTCCACCAGACTCAACAACGCCTCCTTGCCCTGCTCGCTCACCGCGCCAATGCGCACTGCGCCATCGAGCACCGCGTACAGACCGCACGGCGCATCGCCACGCTGGAACAGTCGTTGTCCCGCCGTCAGCCGCCGCTCCCGGGCCAGCGCCAGCAGGCTATCCTGAAAAGATGCAGGCAGATGACTGAACCACTGGCCGCTGAGCAACCGTGCACGAATTTGCATAACCACTCCTGGAGTGTCGCCTGCCCGACAGAGCGAACGCGGATCCCGAGGGATGATGCATTCAACCCCACTGGAGGAACAACAATGAAAAGCCTCGTCGACCACCTCAGTCAATACGCCGCCTACCACCGCGACCCGCGCAACATCGCCAGCCACTTTATCGGCATTCCGCTGATCGTGGTGGCGGTGGCGGTGCTGCTGTCACGGCCGCAATGGGCACTGGGCGGGTTGTGGATATCTCCGGCGGTTGTGGTGGCGCTGGTCTCGGCGTGGTTTTACCTGCGCCTGGAATTGAAGCTCGGCGTGTTGATGACGGTACTGATGGGCCTGTCGGTGTGGGCCGGGCATGCGCTGGCGCAGCAGAGCACCCTGGTCTGGCTGAGCAGCGGCCTGGCGATGTTCGTGATCGGCTGGGTGATCCAGTTTGTCGGGCATCACTATGAAGGGCGCAAACCGGCATTTGTCGATGACATCAGCGGACTGATTGTCGGGCCGTTGTTTGTCGTGGCCGAGTTGGCATTCGTGCTCGGGATGCGCCATGAGCTGAAAGAGCAGATCGAGGCGCGGGCGGGGGTGGTGCGAGTTAATCCGAATCGCAAAGCGGCGGCTTAG